>NZ_JBSFDA010000095.1:0-38521 GCF_053593675.1 Streptomyces sp. NPDC002156
GGTGCCGCAACTGCCGCTGCCAGGGCGGCAGTTGCGGTGAGCAGTGCGGTGCGGGGGGTTGGCATTGACGAGGCCCTTCGTGAACGCGGAGGCTCGACGGCTCGGTCGGCAGGGGCATGACATCACGAAGGTCCGTACAAAGTCAGCACACTCGGCACACGCGCAACCCAACCTTCAGCTGCCGTCTATCACTTCGGTCTGACCTTTGATATGTTTCGGCGCCACCGAGGCTGCGGGAGGCGTTCGCACTGTGGACTTCGAGCTGACCGAGGACCAGGAAACGATCCGCAAGGCCGTCGCCGGACTTCTGCGCGACTTCGACGACCACTACTGGATGGAGAAGGACCGGGACCACGAGTTCCCGGCCGAGTTCTACGACGCCGTCGCACGCGGCGGCTGGCTGGGGCTCACCATCCCCGAGGAGTACGGCGGCCACGGCCTCGGGATCACCGAGGCCACGCTGCTGCTGGAAGAGGTCGCGCGGTCGGGCGGCGGGATGAACGCGGCCAGCGCCATCCATCTGTCGATCTTCGGGATGCATCCCGTCGTCGTTCACGGTTCCGAGGAGCTGAAGCGCCGGACGCTTCCCCGGATCGCCACCGGTGACCTGCACGTCTGCTTCGGTGTGACCGAGCCGGGGGCGGGTCTGGACACGACGAGCATCACGACGTACGCGCGCCGGGACGGTGACCACTACGTGGTGAACGGCCGCAAGGTGTGGATCTCCAAGGCGATGGAGTCGGAGAAGATCCTGCTGCTGACGCGCACGACGAAGATCGGCGAGGTCGCGAAGAAGACCGACGGGATGACCCTCTTCCTCACCGATCTCGACCGCGCCCACGTCGACATCCGCCCCATCCCGAAGATGGGCCGCAACGCCGTCACCTCGAACGAGTTGTTCATCGACGATCTGAGGGTGCCCGTGGAGGACCGGGTCGGCGAGGAGGGCCAGGGGTTCCGGTATCTCCTCGACGGGCTCAATCCGGAGCGGATGCTGATCGCCGCCGAGGCGCTGGGCATCGGGCGGGTCGCGCTCGACAAGGCCGTCCAGTACGGGAAGGAGCGGGTCGTGTTCGACCGGCCCATCGGCATGAACCAGGGGGTGCAGTTCCCGCTCGCGGACTCGCTGGCCCGGCTGGACGCGGCCGAACTGGTGCTGCGCAAGGCGACCTGGCTGTACGACCACGGCCGGCCGTGCGGGCGCGAGGCCAACACCGCCAAGTACCTGTGCGCGGACGCCGGGTTCACGGCGGCGGACCGGGCACTCCAGACACACGGCGGGATGGGTTACTCCGAGGAGTACCACGTGGCCCGCTACTTCCGTGAGGCGCGGCTGATGCGGATCGCGCCGATCAGCCAGGAAATGATCCTCAACTATCTCGGCTCGCATGTGCTGGGCCTGCCGAGGAGTTACTAGTCAGATGACGAGGAGTCAGGCATGAGCGTCAACAGCGGGTTGTTCGATCTCACCGGGCGGTCGGCGCTGGTCACCGGGGCGGCGGGCGGTATCGGCTCCGCCGTCGCCCAGGCGCTCGCCCGTGCCGGTGCCGCCGTGCTGGTGACGGACGTGGACGGGGACGCGGCTGCCGCCGTCGCCGGCAAGATCTCCGCCGCCGGGCTGACGGCGGACAGTGCCGCCCTCGACGTACGGGACCGGGCCGACGCAGATGCCGCGGCGGCGCGGGCGGCCCAACTGGCGGGCGGGACACTGCACATCGTCGTCAACAACGCGGGAGTCACCGCGCCCGCCATGTTCGACAAGCTGGAGGAGGACTCCTTCCGGCGGATCGTCGACATCCATCTGATGGGGACCTTCCACTGCTCACAGGCGGCGCTGCCGTTCCTGCCGGAGGACGGCAGGGGGCGGATCATCAACGTCACGTCGTCGGCCGGTCTCGTCGGGACGCTCGGGCAGGTGAACTACTCCGCCGCGAAGGCGGGCATCATCGGGTTCACGAAGTCGCTGGCGCGTGAACTGGCGCGCCGGCAGATCCTGGTGAACGCGCTGGCGCCGCTCGCCGCGACGCCGATGACGGAGACGATCCGCACCAACGAGAAGTTCGCGGCCCCGATGCTCGCGCGCATCCCGCTGGGCCGCTGGGCGGCGCCCGAGGAGATCGCGGGTTCCTTCGTCTTCCTCGCCTCGGACGCCGCGTCGTTCATCACCGGGCAGGTGCTGCCGGTGGACGGGGGCCTGGTCATGTGACGGGCGGGCCGAGATGTCATGTGACAGGCCGCACGGGTCCGTATTGAATGGTCCGGCCGAAGTAGAGCCACCGACGAGAGGCCTGAACCCGTGCAGAGCGCCGGACATTCCGCCAGTGACCCGCGCTTCGACGTGGTCAGGGTGCCGAAGGCGTCGGACGTACTGGCCGCCGAGGTGCGCGAGCGGATCCTCTCCGGCGAGTTCGTCGAAGGCATGGCGCTGCCGCCGGAGCGTCAGCTGGTCGACCAGACGGGGCTGAGCCGGGCGACGGTGCGCGAGGCGCTGCGCATCCTCGAGGTCGAACGGCTGGTGCGGATCAGGCCGGGGCGCGGCGGCGGGGCCTTTGTGCACCGGCCGGGCCATGAGTCGGTGGCGAACACGGTACGGCTGGTCATCCGGGGCCAGCAGATCCGCCTTGAGGCGCTGCACGAGACGCGCGAGGCGATCGAGCCGACGTGCGCCGCGCTGGCCGCGAAACGGCGTACAGCTGCCGACCTCGCCGAACTCGACGCGGCGCACGCCGAGTTGGTGGCAGCCGACGAGGACATCCCGCGCTTTCTGCGGGCCAACGTGCGCTGGCACACGGCCGTGGCGAAGGCCGGCGACAACGAGCTGCTGATCGGTTTCATGACCGCGCTCTCCCAGTCGATCTACGCCGCCACGGACATCGACCAGTTCATGGACGCGGAGATCCGCGAGGTCACCGCCCGCGCCCACGCCCGGATCACCGAGGCGATCCGATCGCAGGACGGGCCGGCGGCGATGCGGCGCATGACCCGGCATGTGTGCGGGTTCGCCCGCGCGGCGGCCGAGGTGGATCAGCGGCAACGGGTGGAGCTGCCCGAGGCGGACAGCGACTGACATCGGTTCGTACACGAGGTGGGAGTGGTCTCACCCCTCCCCAGCCGACCCCCACCCATGCGAGAATGATATTTCCATTCAGCGTGAACGACACTCTTCACTTTCGGTCTGACCTTTACTAGCATCCGAGGTCGACCGACCAGTGGCACCAGTGGCAAGGGAGAGGGTGCGCATGGGCGAGGCCGGTTCCGTCCTGACCGTGACCGCCGACGGCGATGTCCGGGTCGTCACCCTGAACAGGCCCGACAGGCTCAACGGAGTCTCCGAGGAACTGCACCGCCGACTCGCCGAGATCTGGCGGGAGTTGGCGGACGATCCCAAGGCGCGGGCCGTCGTCCTCACCGGCGCGGGGCGGGCGTTCAGCGCGGGCGGTGACTTCGACCATCTGCGCCGCCATCACACCGACGCCGAGCTGCGGGAGCGGTCGATCCGGCTCGACCGGACGATCCAGACAGAGATGATCCGCTTCCCGCTGCCCGTCGTCGCTGCGGTCAACGGCCCCGCGGTGGGCCTGGGTTGCAGTCTGGCGCTGGGCTGCGATCTGGTGCTGATGGCGGACGACGCCTATCTCGCGGACCCGCATATCTCGGTGGGCCTGGTGGCCGGCGACGGCGGTGTGACCCTCTGGCCGCTGCTCACGAGCCTGCTCCGGGTGAAGGAGTACCTCTTCACCGGGGACCGCATTCCCGCCGAGACGGCGGTCCAACTCGGCCTGGCCAACCGGGTCGTACCGTCCGCCGACCTCCACCAGGAGGCGCTGGCGCTGGCCCACCGGCTGGCGGCGCAGCCCCCGGAGGCGCTGCGCGCGACGAAGGCGGCACTGGCCGCCGTGGTGGAACAGGCGACCCGGGGCGGTATGGAGGCGGCACTGATGGCCGAGCGGGCCACGATGACCAGCCCGGACCACATCCGCATCATCGACGAACTGGCGTCACGGGCGGAACGCCGGTCCAAGGGCGGGGAGTGACAGCCCGTGGAGACCGAGGAGTTCGTGCTCGTACGCGACCTGTTCCGGTCGTTCGCCGCCCGGTTCCGCGTGGGCTCCGCCGACGACGTCAAGCCCTCGGCCGGCGCCGCCGCACAGGAGGCGCTGACCGAGTTGGGCCTCGGCGAACTCCGCCGGTCCACTCCCCCGGCCGCCACCGTGCAGGAGTGCGCGCTGCTCGCCGAGGAGCACGGCAGCCTGCCGTTGCCCACCTCGCTCCTCGGTACGGTCCTGCTCGCCCCGGAGCTGCTCCGGCTGCTGGGGGAACCCGCGGCGCCGGGCAGGGCCCCGACGATCGGCCTCGCCCGCGACCTTCGCTTCCCCCACGCGAGTCCCTCCCCGCTCGTCGCGTGGGACAGCGAGGGCGCGGACGAGGCACTGTGCGTGTACCCCGACGGAACGGTGACCGCGGCCGGACTGGGCCCGGCGGCACCGAGCGTGGACCTGCTGCGGGCGATCCGTACGGCGGGCCCCGCGCAGCGCGCGGTCGGACGGCTCGACCCGGCCGGACGCCGGCACTGGCAGGCGTACGCGCTGATCGTCGTGGCCTCCGAACTCGTGGGCGCGGCACGGTCGTTCGTCGGGCAGAGCGTGGAGTACGCGCGGGAGCGCAGCCAGTACGGGCGGCCGATCGGGTCGTTCCAGGCGGTGCAGCATCTCCTCGCCGACGCGACCGTGCTCGTGGAGGCCTGTGCGAGCGCGACCCGGTATGCCGCCTGGTGTCTGGACCACGAGTCGCCGGAGCGGGCGCTGGCCGCCGCGCGGGTCGCGAAGGCCGAGGTGAACAGGTCGGCGCTGGAGGCGGTGTACGCCGGTATGCAGGTGTTCGGCGGGATCGCGCAGACGTGGGAGCACATCGCGCACCTGTATCTGCGCAAGGTCCGCGTGGGCGCGACGGTACTGGCCACGACGGCGGATCTGCTGACGGTGCTGGCCGAACCGGAGCCGGCGGCAGAACCGGAGGCGGCACGATGAGCGAGACTCCGCTGGACTTCGGCGACCCGGCCGACCTGAACCGGATCCGGACGGAATTCCGCGCCTGGCTGGCCGAACACCCGCTCCCCGAACGGCACTTGGACGAACCGGTCCCCGTGTTCCTGCACCGCTGGCACCAACTCCTGTACTCCGGCGGCTGGGTCGGTCTCGATGTACCGGAGCGGTACGGCGGTCGTGGACTGACAGCCCTTCACCAGGTGGCGGTCAGTGACGAGTTGGGGGCTTGTCGAGCCCCCGGTGTTCCCCGGATCGGCTATCTCGCCCACGCGCTGCTGAAGTTCGCCTCCGAGGAGCAGCAACTGCGCATGCTGCCGAGGATGCTGGCGGGTGACGACGTCTGGTGCCAGGGGTTCAGCGAGCCCGGCGCGGGCTCGGACCTCGCCGGGATGAGCACCTTCGCTGAAAGCCGGGGCGATCACTACATCGTCCGGGGCCAGAAGCTCTGGACCAGTTACGCCCAGTACTCCGACCTGTGTCTGCTGCTGGCCCGTACGGACCGCGCGGAATCGCCGCACCGCTCGATCACCGCGTTCGCGCTGCCGCTGGACCGGGCGGGCGTGACCGTTCGGCCATTGCGGGCCGCCAACGGGGACGACGAGTTCTGCGAGTTGTTCCTCGACGACGTCCGCATAGAGGACTCCGAGCGGGTCGGCGCCGAGGGTGACGGCTGGCCGCTGGCGATGACGACGGTGTCGTACGAGCGCAACGCCCTCGACACCGGCCATCTGTCGAAGTACGGCCTGCTCGTGGAACGTCTGCGGGCCACCGCCCAGGAGCGGGCCGACAGGCTCCCGGACGGGCTGCGCTCCGAGATCGGGCAGTGCTACGTGGACTACGAGGTCCTGGTGGCGCATGCCCGGCGCCGGACCGCCGAACGCCTCAGCGGGCAGGCCGCCGGCCCCGAGTCGTCCATCGACAAGCTCCTGATGACGAGGGCCGAACAGCGTCTGTACGAGACGGCGCTCAAGGTGTTCCCGGAGGAGCTGGCCGAGGACGGCGGCGAGATCTTCGGCGAGTACCTCTATTCCAGGGCCGCGTCGGTGTACGGCGGTACCTCCCAGATCCAGCGGAACATCATCGCGAAACGGGTCCTGCGTCTTTCTTCGTCCGGCCAGTCCTGAGCCCTGGAGCCCCTGGAGCCTTCTCGATGCGATTGCGATACGACGAGGAATTCCTGACCATCCCCAACGTCATCAGAGTGGCCGCCGAGCGCTTCGGGGACGACATCGCGCTGATCGACGGGGACCGCCGGTGGAGTTTCCGCGAGCTGGAAGAGCGGATGATGCAGGCGGTGCGGGCCGCTGTCGGGCTGGGGGTCGAGAAGGGTGACCGGGTCGGGCTCTGTGCGCCCAATTCCGCGGAATGGATCTTCGCCGCGCTCGGTATTCAAGGCGCGGGGGGTGTCGTCGTGCCTCTCAACACCCGTTTCAAGGCGGGTGAGATCTCCTACATTCTGCGTAAGTCGGGAGCTGAGGCGGTTTTCGCGTCCGCCTTCCTCGACACCGACTACATCGCCGAGCTACTGAAACACGACCCCGATCTTCCGGCACTACGCAGGACGGTGTCGATTCGCGGTCCGCAGGGTGCCGCTGATCTGTCCTGGACGGAATTCCTGCGGGCCGGTGAGACGGTCGCCTCTTCCGTGGCCGAGGAGTCGATCGGGCGGCTCGTCGCGGACGACATCTCCGACGTGATGTTCACGTCCGGCACGACAGGCCATCCCAAGGGCGTCATCCTCACCCATGGCCAGTCGCTGCGGGCGTACGGCTGGATGTCCGAGGAGTACACCTTCCGGCGCGGCGACAGCTTTCTCGTCATCCCGCCGTTCTTCCACTGCTTCGGCTACAAGGCGGGCTGGCTGGCCTCCCTGATACACGGGGTGACGGTCATTCCAATGGCCGTGTTCCACCCCGGTCAGGCGCTGGAGATCATCGGCAGGGAAAGGGTGAGCATTCTCCTGGGCCCGCCCACGATCTTCCACGACCTCATCAACCACCCCGACCGCTCGGCACATGATCTTTCCTCGCTCCGCGTTTCCATGACGGGGGGAACCACCATTCCGGAGTCCCTGATCCGTGCCATGAAGTCGGAGTTGTCCTTCGACATCGTGATGAGCGCGTACGGGCTGACCGAGTCGTCCGCGCTGGTGACGACCACACGTATCGGGGATTCCGAGGAGACGGTGGCCCGCACGACCGGACGTGTCATACCGGACGTGGAGGTGAGAATCGTCGACGAGGAGGGACGGGAACTCCTGGCGGAGCAGGACGGGGAAATCCTCGTACGGGGATACAACGTCACCCGAGGCTATTGGGAGGACCCCGAGGCGACC
This sequence comes from Streptomyces sp. NPDC002156, assembly GCF_053593675.1. Classification (NCBI taxonomy): domain Bacteria; kingdom Bacillati; phylum Actinomycetota; class Actinomycetes; order Kitasatosporales; family Streptomycetaceae; genus Streptomyces; species Streptomyces sp. NPDC002156. Next base: position 7,381 of record NZ_JBSFDA010000095.1, read on the forward strand.
GCCGCGACGATCGACAGTGAAGGGTGGCTGCACACCGGGGACATCGGGCGGCTCGACGCGTCCGGGAATCTCTCGATCGTCGACCGGAAGAAAGAGATGTACATCGTCGGCGGATTCAACGCCTATCCGGCGGAGATCGAGAAGCTTCTGCTGGCGTACGAGCCCATCGGCCAGGTGGCCGTCATCGGGGTGCCAGACGAGCGGCTCGGCGAGGTCGGCTGTGCCTTCGTCGTGCCGAAGCAGGGGTACGAGGTCGGCGAGAAGGACGTCGTCGAGTGGGCGCGCGAGCACATGGCCAACTTCAAGGTGCCCCGCCATGTGCGTTTCAGCGACCAACTCCCGCGCAACGCGAGCCAGAAGGTCCTCAAGGACGAGTTGCGCGCCCGCTTCGAAGCGAAGGCCTGACATGGACGACGAAGCAGCGGGCGCGGCCGGGACGGTCGGGCCGCTCGACGGCATCACGGTGGTGACATTGGAGCAGGCCGTGTCCGCCCCCATCTGCACCCGTACGCTCGGCGACTTCGGCGCCCGGGTCATCAAGGTGGAGAACCCGAAGGGCGGCGACTTCGCCCGGCACTACGACGATGTCGTGAACGGCCTCGCGGCGCACTTCGTGTGGATCAACCGGGGCAAGGAGTCGGTGACCCTGGATCTCAAGTCCCCAGCGGGAATGGCGGTGTTGCATCGCCTGCTCGACCGCGCCGACGTCCTCGTCTCCAACCTCACCCCTGGCACCACGGCCAAACTGGGCATCGCCCCAGCCGACTTGGCCGTACGGCATCCGGAGCTGATCGCGGTCGAGATCGACGGGTACGGTCCTGGCGGCCCCCTCTCCCACAAGCGGGCGTACGACCTGCTGGTCCAGGCCGAGGCGGGCGCGTGCGCGGTGACCGGGCTGCCCGGGGCACCCGCCAAGCCCGGGCCGCCGATGGCCGACGTGGGCGCCGGGTTGTACGCGGCCCTGTCCATCATGGCGCTGTTGTACGAGCGGGGGCGCGGGAGGCGCAGCGGTCCAGCCTCGGTCGCGGTGTCCCTGTTCGACACCATGACGGAGTTGATGGGCTATCCGCTGACCTACACCCAGCACTCGGGGGTCGATCAGCAGCCCATGGGTATGGGTTCGCCGGCGGTGGCGCCGTACGGTGCGTACGCGACGGCCGATGGTCACACCGTCGTTCTCGGGACGACGAACGACCGCGAATGGCAGAGGTTCGCAAGGGAGTTGCTGGGGCGGACCGACCTGGCGGACGACGAGCGGTTCGCCACCACGCCCGGCCGGGTCGCCCATCGTGCCGTCCTGGACGCCGAGATCAGCGCCTGGTGCGCCCGTCATGAGCTGGCGTATGTGCAGAGCAGCGCGGACGCGGCCGGGATCGGCAACTCCCGGTTCAACAAGCCGAGCGAAGTGGTCGCGCATCCGCATCTGAAGGCACGGGACCGGTGGCGGGAGGTCGAGACACCGTACGGGCCGATCTCCGCGCTGCTGCCTCCGCCAGTGATCTCGGGGTACGAGCCGCCGATGGGCGCGATTCCGGCGCTGGGGCAGCACACGGCCGCCGTACTGGCCGAGTTGGGCATCGACGACCAGGGCGAAGAAGTGGGCGGGGGCGGGGCGAGGTGAGCGGCGGTGAGCCCGTGCTGCTGCGCGACGACCGGGACGGCGTACGGACGTTGACGCTGAATCGGCCGCGCCGGAAGAACGCCATCGACGCGGAGTTGTGGGATGCGCTGCGGGACGCGTTGGCGGACGCCGGGCGTGATCGTGCCGTGCGGGCGCTGGTGGTCACGGGGGCCGGGGGCGCGTTCTGCTCCGGCGCGGATATCTCGGGCGGGCTCAGCAGCATCCATCCCCTGTACCGGATGCGGACGTTGAGCGACGTCGCCCTGCTGCTGCACGAGTTGCCGGTGCCGACCATCGCCAAGGTGAAGGGGGTCGCGGTCGGGGCGGGGTGGAATCTCGCGCTCGGCTGCGATCTGGTCGTAGCCACGCCGGATGCACGGTTCTCGCAGATCTTCGCGCGACGCGGGCTCTCCCTGGACCTCGGAGGCTCCTGGCTGCTGCCGAAACTGGTCGGGTTGCAGCAGGCCAAGCGACTCGCGCTGCTCGCCGAGACGATCGGTGCCGAGGAGGCGCGGGCCCTTGGGCTGGTGACGTGGGTGGTGGCGGCGGACGAGGTGGATGTCTTTGTCGATGATCTCGGGGCACGGCTGGTGGCGGGTGCGCCCGTCGCGCTCGCGCAGACCAAGGCGCTGCTCAACGAGGGTGCCGACCGGACGCTCCGGGACGCGCTCGCGAACGAGGCGCGCGCCCAAGGGGTCAACTTCGCCACGGCAGATGTGTCGGAGGCGTTCTCGGCGTTCACGGAGAAGCGCGAGCCGTCGTTCAGTGGGCGGTGGGCGGTACCGGGGAGAGGCCCGGAAGCGTCCAACTCGGCGGCGCCAGGCGCCCCTTCGGTCAGGAGGCCGTAGTGCGTGAAGCGGTGATCGTGGGGGCGGTACGCACCCCCGTGGGGAAGCGCGGTGGTGGCCTCGCGGGCGTCCACCCGGCTGACCTGTCGGCTGTCGTGCTGGGTGCGCTCGCCGAGCGGACGGGCATCGATCCCGGCGTTGTCGACGATGTCGTCTGGGGGTGTGTGTCGCAGGTCGGCGACCAGTCGAGCAACATCGGCCGCTACTCGGTGCTCGCGGCGGGCTGGCCCGAGAGCATTCCGGGTACGACGGTCAATCGGGCCTGCGGGTCGAGTCAGCAGGCGCTGGACTTCGCGGCGCAGGCCGTGATGTCGGGGCAGCAGGACGTCGTGGTGGCGGGCGGGGTCGAGGTGATGAGCCGGGTTCCGCTGGGCTCGGCGCGGGCCTCCGGGATGCCGTACGGGCCCCAAGTCCTCGCGCGGTACGACGACTTCTCGTTCAACCAAGGGGTGTCCGCCGAGAGGATCGCCCAGAAGTGGGGGTTCACGCGGACGCGGCTCGACGAGTTCGCCGCGCTCTCGCACGAGCGGGCTGCGGCGGCCCTGGACTCCGGGGTGTTCGAGGAGCAGATCGTGCCGGTGTCCGTCGGCGCGGAGACCGTGGGTGTCGATGAGGGCGTACGGCGAGGGACCAGCGTGGAGAGCCTGGCGAAGCTCAAGCCCGCCTTCCAGGACGACGGTGTGATCCACGCGGGCAACGCCTCCCAGATCTCCGACGGCGCCGCCGCGCTGCTGGTGACGACGCCGGAGAAGGCGCGCCAGCTGAGCCTCGCACCGCTCGTGCGGTACCGCGCGGGTGTGGTCGTCGGCGCCGACCCGGTGCTCATGCTGACCGGGCCGATCTCCGCGACCGAGCGGGTGCTGCGGAAGGCGGGCGTCGGTCTGTCCGAGGTCGATGTGTTCGAGGTGAACGAGGCCTTCGCACCCGTACCGCTGGCCTGGCTCGCCGAGACGGGCGCCGATCCCGCGCTGCTCAATCCGCTGGGCGGGGCCATCGCGCTTGGGCATCCGCTCGGGGCGTCCGGCGCGGTCCTGATGACCCGCATGATCCACCACATGCGGGAACGGGGCCAGCGCTACGGCCTGCAGACCATGTGCGAGGGCGGCGGCACAGCGAACGCCACCCTCGTCGAACTCGCCTCCTGACAGGAACAGACGGGAGCAGTTGTGCGCCGAGACATCTTCACGCCCGACCACGAGGCGTTCCGCGGGCTCGTCCGGGACTTCGTGGCGAACGAGGTCGTCCCGCACTACGCCGACTGGGAGGAGGCCGGGCGGCTGCCCCGGGAACTCTTCGAACAGCTCGGCTCGCTGGGCCTGTTGGGCATGTCCGTGCCCGAGGAGTTCGGCGGGGCGGGCCTCGACGACTACCGCTACAACGTGGTCCTCCAGGAGGAGGCGGCCCGCGCGCTGGTCACCCTGGGCACGGTACGCACCCAACTCGACGTCGTGCTCCCCTACTTCCTCACCTACGCGGACCAGGAGCAGCGCGCCCGGTGGTTCCCCGGCCTCGCCGCCGGCAAGCTGCTCACGGCCGTCGCCATGACGGAACCCGGCACGGGCTCCGACCTCGCGGGCATCCGGACGACAGCAGTGCGGGACGGCGACTCGTACGTTCTCAACGGGGCGAAGACGTTCATCACCGGCGGGCTGCTCGCCGATCTGGTGGTCGTGGTGGCCCGGACGGCCACCGATCCCGACGACCGGCGCGCCGGGCTGACCCTGCTGGTCGTCGAGGACGGCATGCCGGGGTTCACCCGGGGCCGGGTCCTGAAGAAGATGGGCATCAAGGTGCAGGACACGGTCGAGCTGGCCTTCGACGACGTACGCGTCCCGGTCGCCAACCGGCTCGGCGAGGAGGGCGCCGCCTTCGGCTACCTCGGCCACAACCTGCCGCAGGAGCGGATGACGGTGGCGGTCGGCTCGGTCGCGCAGGCGCGGGCGGCCCTCGACACGACGGTCGAGTACGTCAAGGAGCGCAAGGTCTTCGGGAAGCCGGTCGCCGACTTCCAGAACACAAAGTTCGAACTCGCCGCCGTGGCCGCCGAGTTGGAGGCGGCGCAGATGATGCTCGACCGTGCGGTCCTCGAACTCGTCGACGACGAACTGTCCGGCGCGGACGCGGCGAAGGTCAAGCTGTTCTGCACGGAAATGCAGGCCCGAGCCGTCGATCGCTGTCTTCAACTCTTCGGCGGATACGGCTATATGCAGGAGTATCCGATCGCCCGGCTCTACACGGACGCGCGCATCACGCGCATCTACGCCGGCACGAGCGAGGTCATGAAGGTCATCATCGCCAAGTCGTTGGGACTGTGATGCCGGAGTTCGGGATGACGGAGTTCGGGATGGCGGAGTTCGAGGGGCGGACGGGCGCCGCGTTCGTCGCTGGTGGCACCGGGGGCATCGGTGCGGAGATCGTCCGAATGCTGGCCCAGCGGGGCAGTGACGTGGCCTTCACCTATCGCGCCAACGCGACTGCGGCGGAGTCGCTCGCCGGTGAGGTGAAGGCGTACGGCCGTCAAGTCCTGGCACTTCGGCTGGACTTGGGGGACGAGTCGGCGACGGCGGAGGCGGTGGCCGAGGCCTGCGAGGCGTTCGGAGGGCTGCACACAGTCGTGTACGCGGCCGGTCCACACGTACCGATGAGGCACCTCAGCAAGGTGACGCCGGGCGAGTACCGTGCCCAACTCGACGCGGACGCCGGGGCGTTCTTCAATCTGGTCCATCCCGCGCTGCCGAGGCTGCGGGAGACGCGGGGCAGCATCGTGGCCGTGACGACGGTGGCCACGCGTCGCTTCCCGGTGCGGGACGGGTTGTCCTCGGGCACGAAGGGGGCCGTCGAGGCGGTTGCTCGGGCGCTTGCGGCGGAGGAGGGGCGGTATGGGGTGCGGGTGAACTGCGTTGCGCCCGGGATGCTCAATGACGGTATCGCCGCGCGTCTGATCGCCTCCGGGGAACTGGACGAGGCGGCTCTTGCTGTCACCCGGCGCAATATTCCGTTGCGGCGGTTCGGGGGCGCGACGGATATTGCGGAGGCGGTGGTGTTCCTCGCCTCGGAGCGGGCGGGGTTCATCACTGGGCAGGCGTTGGGAGTTGACGGAGGGTACAGCGTCTGAGTGGGTCGCTGCGGCTCCGTCGTGGCTGGTCGCGCAGTTCCCCGCGCCCCTTTGGGCGCGACCGCTGAGCGCGCCGCTATTCGGGGGCAGTGATGCGTCGGCCGTCCACGAACGCCGCTCGTACGGTCTGGGCGGAGAGTACGTCCAGTGCCTCCCGCAGGGGTACGTGGAGCAGACACAGGTCGGCGGGCTTGCCGGGTGTCAATCTTCGTACTCTGGCGGGGTGTTGGGGCTCGCCGGTGAAGAGGTTCAGGGCCGCCTCCGGGGGCAGGGCCTCTCCCCCGGCGCGTTCGACCGTGGCCCGCATGACCTCCCAGGGGTCGTGGGTTCCGTATGGGGCGTCGGTGCCGGCCGCCAGGGAGATGCCCGCGTCGGCGAGGGAGCGGCAGCGGTAGAGGTGGGGGCGGTCGTCGGGGTCCACGTCGGTGGCGTAGGCGTGGCCGCGTTCGGCGGGGAAGTGCGGCTGGGTCACGACCGTCACGCCGAGGTGCTCGATCCACGGGATCGTCTCGGCCGGGACGACGGACGCGTGCTCGATGCGGTCGCCGTCGAGCGGGCCGGCCTCGTCCAGGGCGAGGAGGGTCACCAGCAACTGCACCCGGGTCACACAGTGGACGGCGATCGGGCGTGGCCTCAACGAGGCGATCCTGGCGGCGAGTTCGGCCGGTGCGGGCAGGGTGGCGTCGTCGAGCAGCAGCTTCACGGGCGCGTCGACCGTCATGACGAGCAGCCGCTGCGGCAGCACCGACAGCAGGTCGAGGAGGCCGTCCGCCGGATGCGGATCGGCGTTGGTGAACCCCGTGACGCCGAGCGCCGCAGCCCTGCACCCCACGCCCTCCAGGTCCAGCCGCACGGGCGGTACGAAGCCGCGTAGTCGCTCGTCCTCCCGCCAGAACCTGCCGTCGCCCGACGCCGACCCCGCTTCCGTGTCCAGGCCCGCCGCCCGCAACGCCGCGCTGTTCCACACCCACAGCGCGCCGGTCCGGTGCTGGACGCGGACCGGACGGTCCGGGGCGAGAGTGTCGAGGACCCTTCGGTCGAGTTCGCCCGCGACGCTCTCGTGGTAACCGACGGCCCGTACCCAGCCGTTGGGCGCCCCGCCGCGCAGCGCGGCGGCGAGTCCGTCGCGGCCGGTGACGTCCGCAGGGCCGACCCGGACGGAGGCGGCGTCGGCGGCCAGCGCGGCGAGGTGTATGTGGTGGTCGTGGAGGCCGGGCAGCAGCGCGCCGCCGCGTCCGTCGAGGGCGTCGGGCTCGGTTCTCGCGTCGAGCCGCTGTCCGATCTCCGCGATCCGCCCGTCCCGGATGCGTACGTCCACCTCGCCCGCACCCGCGACCTCGACGTTTCTGATCAGCACGGCGACGGGACCAGGGACGCGGCGCAGGCCGACATGGAGAGGCTCAGCAGCTCCCCGCCCCCGATGGCGAGGGAGTGGGCCGTGGCGTGGGCGGCGTAGATGCCGGTGACCGGGTCGGCGAGCGCGTCGCCGATGAAGACGGGGTCGCCGTGTGCGTCGAGGCCGGTCAGACCGCCCGCGACGGCGGCGTCGTCGCCGAACGCGATGCGGTCGTCGTCCCTGCCGTACCCGGTGATGCTGACCCAGACCCGCCCCGGACGGGCGGCGAGGAACTCCTCCGCGTGGACCCCGAGTCGGCGCAGCGCCCGCGCCCGGGATGCCTCGATGACGATGTCGGCCCCGGCGATCACCTCGGCGAGCGCGCCCGAGGCGAAGTCCAGCACCAGGCTGTCGTGGCCGTCGTGCAGCCAGCGGTAGAAGGCGGGCGATCCGGCGCGGGCGCCGTCCGGTCGGGTCGTGCTCTCCACCTTCACGACCTGGGCGCCCGCCAGGCCGAGGAGGCGTGCGCACAGGGGGCCCGCCCAGAGAGCCGACAGGTCGACGACGCGGAGGGCGGCTGGGTCGCGTACACGTCGCTCGCCGAGGCGCTCTGCCCGTACGGTAGGCCCGCTCGCGGAGGCGTGTTCCGCGGCCGCGATCCCGAGAAGTTGTGCTTTCGCCGCCACTTGGGCCGCCGTCGACCGGCTGACCACCTCGGGGAGTGGTTCGCCCTCCGATCCGGACAGGAGTGCGACGAGAGCCGGTACTGAAGCCAGGTCGTCGGGGCGGGCGAGGTTCACGGCGGTCCAGCCGTCGGACGCTTCGAGGAGGTGGCACGAGCCACCTGCCGAGGTTCTGGCGGGGAGGGCGTGACCGGTCAGTCGGGCTCGGAGAAAGAGGGCTGTGGGCAGGTCGACGGGCACGCCGGTGAGAGCGGTGAACTCCTTCGCGACCGAGGCCAGCGGGGCCAGATGTGGCTCGACCGACTCCATCCAAGGCCCCACCAGCGTGGCGAGAGCGTCGTTCTCCAATGGTCAAACGCCCTTCTCTTCCGAGGTGGCCCCAAATTACACTCCGCCCGTGACCTTGGACTCCCCCTTCGTCCTCGTCGACCTCGACGGTCCACCGCGTCCTGGTCTCGGCCTGGGGACGGCGGGAGTGGCCGGGCGGGTGCTCGTAGGCGTCGCGGAGAAGCCCACCGACGCCGACGCCGACTTCGACATCCTCCTCACCGCCGACCCCGATCCGCCACGCCCCTGGGTGAGCTGCGCCGACCCGTACGCCACCGCTCAGCGGCTCGCGGAGATCGTCGCGGAGCGTCCGGCAGCCTCCGTCGCCCTGATGCAGGTGCTGCGGATGGGTCCGGCGCTGGCGCCGCCCGACCGTCTCGTGGCCGAGTCGCTCGCCTATTCGACGCTCCAGGGGTCGGCCGTCTTCCGCGCGTGGCTGGACTCGGCGCCCGCTCGTGTGCCGCGCCCCTCCCCCGCGCCGGTGCTGCTGAACCGGGACGGTGACCGGCTCGCCATCACCCTCGACCGGCCGCAGGCGCGCAATGCCATGGACGCGGGTACGCGGGACGCCTTGTGCGAGGCGCTGGAGGTCGCTGTCGCCGACCCGTCGATCACCCGGGTCGACCTGTACGGCAACGGGCCTGCCTTCTGCGCCGGCGGGGACCTCAGCGAGTTCGGCACGGCCAGGGATCCCGCGCAGGCGCATCTGGTGCGCGTGCAGCGCAGTCCTGCCGCTCTGCTTCAGCGGTGCGGTGGGCGCGTGATCGCGCATTTGCACGGTGCCTGTGTGGGGGCGGGGATCGAGCTGACTGCGTTCGCGGGGCGGGTGGTGGCTGCGCCGGACACGGTGATTCGGCTGCCCGAGGTGGGGATGGGGCTGATTCCGGGGGCGGGGGGTACGGCGAGTCTGCCGTTGCGGGTGGGGCGGGAGCGTACGGCGTATTTGGCGTTGTCGGGGGTGGCTTTGGGGGTTGGGGAGGCGCTTCGGTGGGGGTTGGTCGACGAGGTTGTTGAGGGTGAGTAGCGCTCCGCGGGAGGGCTGTTTTGAGGCTGCGGCGCCATCGTGGCTGGTCGCGCAGTTCCCCGCGCCCCTAAGGGGCGCGCTTCGCGCCGCCACACCCCGCCGGACGGAAAACGTTGCTCCCAAGTCTGCCCCTACAGCCCTCGTGTCCGGGCCGTACGGACGGAAACATGGCGGAGATTGTGCATGGCCGAGGGCTAGGGAGAGCAGCGATGCGGGCGCGGGAGCAGGACACGCAGGCTCAGGGGCCGCGGCAGGAGCGGGGTCGGCGTCCTGCGGCCGTCCGGTCGGCCGTCGTGCACACCGGTGCAGGCTTGGGCCGTGTCGGCGGGATGTCGCCCGCCGCTCTCGCCGTCCTCCAGCGGACCGTGGGCAACCGGGCGCTGGCCCAGCTCGTCGCCGACGAACGGCATGAACACGGCCCGGGCTGCGGGCATTCGGGCGGCACGGCCGTCCAGCGCGCTCCCGAGGTCGACGCGGTGCTGCGCAGCGGGGGCCGTCCGCTGGACGCGCCGCTGCGGCAGGAGATGGAGGCCCGGCTCGACGCCGACTTCGGCGACGTACGTCTGCACGACGACAGTGCCGCCCGCCGGTCGGCCACCCAGCTCGGGGCCCGTGCCTACACCTCGGGCAGCCATGTGGTCATCGGCGAGGGCGGCGGCGACAAGCACACCCTCGCCCATGAGCTGACCCATGTGATCCAGCAGCGAAGCGGCCCGGTCGCGGGCGCCGACACCGGTGACGGACTGCGGGTCAGCGATCCCGGTGACGCCTTCGAGCGGGCCGCCGAGGCCAACGCCGCCCGGGCGATGTCGGGGCCCGTTCCCGTACAGCGGAGCGCCGACGCCGGGGAGGGAGCGGCGCACGCTTCCGAACAAGGGGGGTCCGGCCGGCGGCGGCAGGTCCAGCGCGTCGCCTACAACACGAACGCCGTTCCGCAGGGCTCGTTCATCCACCCCGTCGTGGACGCCCTGGGCCGGACGACGTCCATCGAGATGATGAGCGACGGCTCGCTGAACGGCTCACCCCCGGCCATCGACCCCACCGGCTACACCTACATCCGCCAGCTCAGTCTGACGAACTTCTGGATCCGCTTCCATCTCATCAACATGCAGGCGGGCGGTCCCGGAACGATGAACAACCTGGTACCCGCCTCCAAGCGCGACAACAGCCAGTACGAGGCCAGCGTCGAGAGCGCGCTGAAGAAGGAACTGACCAGCGTGGCGACCGCGAACGCCGCCCTGGCGGGGAACGCTCCGCGTCACTACGTCTACTTCGGCGTCGACGTGGACTACGGGACGGCCAACGCCCAGACCTCGGCGTACCAGCAGTCCTTCGCCCCGCACTTCGTCCGGTCTCTCACCATCAACTTCAAGCGGTACGACCCCACGGCCGGGGCATGGCAGGTCCTGGCCGCCGCGCACCCGTTCCCCTTCACGGATCCTCAGCCGACCGACTTCGGCCAGGCGCTGGCCGCCGCCACCATGACCCTCCCGGACCTGATCCAGGCCACCTCGAACCGCAAGTGGAACGTGGACGACGTCGTCTTCCTCCAGTCGCTCGCCACCGGCGGCACCCGCAACGCGGAGTTCCAGCAGGAAGTGAACCAGGCGGGTGCCCTGGGGGCCACGGAGTCCGTGATCCACGCGTTCTCGCAGATGAGGTTCCGGGCGCGAGGTGCGGTCACGTTCGCCGAGCGCATCGACAACGACAGGCAGCTGGCCACCCTGGCCAATCTGATCGGCACCGGCAGAATCACCACCTGACGGGCGGCCGCCCGCACAGAATGGGCGGCCGCCCGCACAGAATGGGCGGCCGCAGTCACGAGGAAGGGAGCCTTCGTTGGCGAGTCTGTGGCGGGTGCGCGTCAGTCGCGTGAGCGGCGACACCGTCGAGCTGACCCTGTCGGCGATCCACCCCGACGCCGGGGAGCCGTCCGCGTCCGGCGCCTTCGCGATGCGGCTACTGGCCGACACCGACCCCGAACGGCTGGACCGCGAGGCCGGGCCGGGAGCCTACTGGGACCCGGTAGCCCTCACCGCGTACGCGGACCGGGTGATCGCGGCGGTCTCCATGACCGCCCGGCGCAATCTGCCCTTCGACGAAGGCGAAGCTCGGCGGACCGTCGAGGCCGAACTGCGCGCCCACGGCCTCGACCCGGCCGACGCCACCGCCTGGCAGGCCGCCTTCCTGGACGCCTGGAGCGCGCTGTGGCAGGACCCCGACCGGGTCCCGTCCGCGGTACTGGAGATCCGGCTTGCCGACCTGTCCTGGCTGTCGGGAACCACCCCGGGGCGGGAGTGGGACACGGCGGCGTACGGCTGAGGAGCACCCCGGTCCCAGGGGGGCGGGCCCGGGTGAACCCCCGAGGCGTATGACGACCGGGGGTGTCCACAACCGGTTGCGGATGTGGGCCATCGACGGCACCCGGGAGCAGGTGCTCACCGTGCTGGTCGCGCACGCAAGGGCCCCGCGCCGCCCGTCACCTCCCGGTCCACGTCGGCGTCCTGCGTTCCGCGAACGCCCTCGCCCCCTCCGTCGCGTCCGCGCTGCGGAACACCGACTCGATCTCCGCCGGTTCGGCCCAACGGCGTTCGCGCATCAGCTTCTTGGTCATGGTGACGCCCAACGGGCCGTTCTTCGCGATCAGTTCGGCTAGGGCCAGCGCCTCCGCGCGGACGGCGTCGGCCGGGACGACGCGGTTCACCAGGCCGATCTCCCGCGCCCTGGCCGCCGTGACCAGTTCGCCCGTGAGACCCATCTCCAGGGCGACGGCGAGTGGGATGCGGTCGGCGAGGGTCGTGGCGCCGCCCGCCGCGAAGAGGCCGCGTTTGACCTCGGCGATGCCGAGGGACGCGGTGTCGGCGGCGACCACCAGGTCGCAGGCCAGGGCCAGTTCGAAGCCGCCGGCCACCGCCGGTCCGTTGAGGGCCGCGACCACCGGGGTGGCCACGCCGTCGCGGTAGAACCAGCTCAGGCCGTCGAAGCGGGCGCCTCGCGCGAACGCCTTCAGGTCCATGCCGGCGCAGAAGACCGGGCCCGCCCCCGTGAGGACGATCGCCCTCACCGCCGGGTCGGCGTCCGCCTCCTTCAGCACCGCCGACAGGTCTTGAAGCAGCTCTGGGTTCAGGGCGTTTCGTGCCTCGGGCCGGTTCATCGTGGCCACGAGGACGTTGCCCACCCGTTCGGTCAGGACCAGCTCGTCCTGCGGCATGACAACTCCCGTTCGGTTCAGTCGGACGCGGGCAGCGGCTTGGCCGCCTTGATGGTCATCGGGGCGCCGTCGCAGGCCAGTTCGCCCGCTCCGGAGGCGGTGCAGAGCAGTTCGAGGGTGCCCGTGGCGTCCACGTACCGCTTGCCGATGACCGTGCCCGAGCCGGGGTCCTTGACCTGCGGTGCGGAGGCGGCGGGCGTCATCGGTGCGCCCGCGCAAGTGAGTTGGGGCTGCGCGTCGGCCGGGGCCCGGATCACGACCACGCGGGTGCCGCAGGCGGTGCTGGCGAGCTGGTCGCCGGGGCGCAGCGTCGTTGCCGGGGTGGTCATGGCTGGGTTCCCTTTCGGACTGTCGGTCGCGGGCTGGGGGTCATTCCGGGTCCCGCAGTCGATCCGGTTCGCGCAGTCGTTCGGCGAGGAGGCTGACGTCGTACGACTGGCGGGCCATCCAGAACCGCAGGAAGCCGGTGAGGGAGTAGCGCAGGAAGAGCGCCGAGCCCACCACGCCGGAGGCGATTCCGGCGATGCCGAGGGCGATGCCGTCGTTCTGGACGAGGGGGTCGAGGGTGTTGTGGGTGACCAGGTAGCCGGAGGCGCCGAGGATCACGCCGAGGGCCATCAGGACTCCGCCGAGGCGCAGCCAGAGGGTGGAGCGGGCGGCGGCCGGGTCGGGGATCTTCAGTTCGGTCAGTTCGCGGACGAAGCGGTCCGCACGTGGCTCGGTGGATGTCATGCGGAACTCCCGAGGTAGAGGGCGGACAGTTCGGCGCGCAACCCGTCGTCGGGGTGGCCCTGCCGTTGGACCTTGCCGCGGACGAGTACGGCGGCGCGGTCGGCGATGTCGAGTACGGCGGCGGCGAACTGCTCGACGACCAGGACGGCCACGCCCTGCCGGGCGATCTCGGCGACCTGTTCGTAGAGCCGGGCGACCACCAACGGGGCGAGTCCCATGGAGAGTTCGTCGAGGAGGAGGACGGCCGGGTCGGTGGCGAGGCCCCGGGCCAGGGCGAGCATCTGCTGTTCGCCGCCTGACATGGTGCCCGCCGGTTGGGAGGCGCGCCGGGCGAGGGCGGGGAAACGGGTGAACGCGATGTCCTCGATCTCGGCGCGGGTGCGGCCGGTGTAGGTCATCATCAGGAGGTTGTCGCGCACCGAGAGGTTGGGGAACACCCCGCGCCCCTCGGGGATCAGGCACACTCCGGCGCGGGCCAGGTCGCGCGGGTCGGCGCCCGTCATGTCCCGTCCGCCAAGCAGGAGTTGGCCGGACTCGGTCGGGTGGACGCCCGCCGCGATCCTCAACGTGGTGGTCTTTCCGGCGCCGTTGGGGCCGAGCAGCGCCACCACCTCGCCGGCGGCGACGCCGAGATCGACTCCGTGCAGGACGGTGATCCGTTCGTGGGCGGCGCGGATGCCGCGCAGTTCGAGTAGCGCGTTCACGCGTCCCCCAGGTAGGCGGCAAGGACCGTCTCGTCGTTGCGGATCACGTCGGGCGGGCCGACGGCGATGACCTTCCCGAGGTCGAGGACGTACACGTCGTCGCACACGCTCATGACGAGGCTCATGTCGTGTTCGACGAGGACGACGGCGGTGCCGTCGTCGGCGAGGGAGCGCAGGAGGGCGGCGAAGCGTTCGGTCTCCTCGGCGTCCTGGCCGGCGGCGGGTTCGTCGAGGAGGAGCACCTTGGGGCGCAGGGCGAGCGCCCGGCCGACCTCGACGAGGCGGCCTACGCCGGTGGGGAGGGTGTCCGGGGCCGTGTCGGCGATGCCGGTCAGGCCGAGGCGGTCGAGGATCTCCTTCACCACGCCTGCCGCGCGCGGCCGTTCGGGGCCGAGTTCGGCGGCGACGAGCAGGTTGTCGTGCACGCTGAGCCGGCCGAACAGCTCCAGCCGCTGGAAGGTGCGGGCCAGCCCGCACTTGGCGCGGGCGGAGGGACGCATCCGGGTGACGTCCCGGTCGTCGAGGAAGACGCGCCCCGACGACGGTCTGCGCAGCCCGGACGCGACGTCGAACAGGGTACTTTTCCCTGCCCCGTTGGGCCCGATGAGCCCGGTGATCCGGCCGGGCTCGGCGGTCATGGCGACCCCGTCCAGGGCCCGGTTCCCGCCGAAGGCGACCGTCACTCCACTAACTCGCAGCGACGCCACGGGCCAGCACCTCCCCGTCCTCCGGGCGCCAGTCACGCCGTACGCCCCACCACTCGACCGGAATCTCCGGCTCGGCCGCAGGGGCCTGCCGGACGCTCGCCCATGTCCGTAGTGCCACTGCCACGACGAGGGCTCCGCCGAGGAAGGTCCAGCCGTTGATCAGGTCACCGAGGCGCAGCAGCCAGGCCGTCGCCAGCCAGGCGACGAGCGCGGTGAGCGCGATACGGTCGCGGCCGAGCGGCTCCCAGTCGCGCCGGAAGTGGGGCGCGATGCCGTCGGGGTTCTTGCCGAGGCCCATGCCCGCGAGGGCCGGCAGCAGGGCGACCGGGTTCTGCAGCGAGGGTGCGACGGCGATCAGCGCGTTGGTCGGCCCGATGAGCGCCGTACCGGTGAACAGACCGTTGCCGACCGCGCCGAGGCCGCCGATCACCGCGACCAGGAAGATCGGCAGCCCGGCGATGAGGTTGAACTGGTCGGGGGTGATGGCCCGTTGCTGCATTCCGTAGAGCGCGCCGCCGAGGCCCGCGATGCCCGAGGCCAGCGAGAACACCAGCACCTTGGCGAAGAGGAGGTTGCCGCCGAGGGTGGCGTACGCGGCCTCGCTGTCGCGCAGGGCGATCAGCCGCCGCCCGAACCGGCCCCGCCGCAGCGCCGCCACCCCGATCGAGGCTAGGGCGAGACAGACCGCGGCGAGCACCATCGTCTCCTCCCCGCTGTCCAGTCGCAGCCCGAACAGCGAGGGGCCGGTCACTTCCACCGAGCCCTGGTCGAACAGCACGACCTCGACACCGAAGACATGGAAGGCGGGGAGCGTGAAGATCCAGCGGTCGAGTACGACGGCGAACGCGGCGGTCCCCAGCGCCAGATACACGCCGGACAGCCGCAGCGCGGGCAGCGCGATCAGCGCCCCGGCCACCGCCGCGACCAGCACCGCGAGCCCGAGCGCCCACAGTTGCCCGTGCGCGCCGAAGTGCGCCCACACGACGGCGCCGATCCCGGCCATGCTCAGCTGGCACAGGGAGATCTGGCCCGCGTAACCGGTCAGGGGGACGTACGAGAGTGCCACCACGCCGAGCGAGAAGATCGGCCCGTACGTGATGAGGTCGGCCTCGCCGAGCATCGACGCCAGGACGACGCCGAAGGCGATGGTGGCGGCGGCGAAGACGAGGGTGCCGCGTGCCGTCGGTACCGGGACCGGGGCCAGGCGTCGGTCGCGGCCGCGCAGCCGTCGGTGCGGGAACACCAGCAGGGCGATGAACAGGAGCAGGGCCGGGGCCGCGAGGCGCAGGCCTGGCAGGTAGTCGTTCTGCGGCAGGTAGCCGGTGAGATAGCTCTCCGTGCAGCCGATGACGACAGCGCCGATGAAGGTGAGCGGCACACTGCGCAGCCGGCCGAAGACGGCGGCGGTGTAGGCGCTGACGATCAGGAGGGAGAGCTGGGCGGCGTCCAAGGTGACGGTCGGCGCGATCAGGATGCCGCCGAGCGCGGCGAGTTGAGTGCCCAGAATCCAGGCGGCCTTGTTGGCCCGTACGGGATCGGCGCCCGTGAGTCCGACGAGCGCGCGGTCGTCGACGGTGGCGCGCATCTCGGCGCCGGCGCGGGTGCGGTAGAGCAGGATCCGCAGGCCTGCGGCGACGGCGATGGCGACGCCCATGGTGATGGCCTGGTGCCAGGTGACGGCGGCCGGGCCGATGTGGAAGGGGGCCCGGTCGTCGAAGAAGGCCGGCAGGGGCCTGGCCACGTTCGGGTCCCAGATCCAGCGCGCTACCCCAATGAGGCCACTCAATAGTGCGACGGTCATCACCAGTCGTTCCGCTTCCCCCAGCGCCTGGACAGGCCGCAGGATGAAGCGTTCGACAAGGAGACCGAACGCCGGGGCGAGCAGAAGCAGTACGACGGCCAGTGCGACCGGAACCGGCCAGCCCCAGCCGACGGTGAGCTGCCAGTAGGTGAACGCCGAGAGCATGCCTGCGGCGCCATGGGCGAAGTTGAAGACGCCGGTGGTGGTGTAGGTGAGCACGAGACCGCTGCCGATGACCGCGTAGATCGCGGCAGTGCTGAGGCCGACGATCCCGAAGGTGAGGAACTGGTCCATGACGCGCCGCCACTCGATGCCGGGGTAGGCCGACTGAGTGTCCCCCTCTCTAGGGCTGGAAACTAGCTTCTCACTTAGCGAGAATCAACCATTCGGACAATGCTGGGAGAAACGATGACCGGACAGCGCAGGGGAACGTCGATCGCCATGACGGAGTCGGAACGGGACGCGTTTCTGCGCGCCCAGCCCGTGTGCCGGGTGGCGACGGTCGGGGCGGGCGGGCACCCCCATGTCAGTGCCCTGTGGTTCGTGTGGGACGGAACGGCCCTGTGGCTGAACTCGCTGGTCCGCAGCCAGCGCTGGACCGACCTCGATCGCGACCCGAGGCTCAGCGTGATCGTCGACGACGGCGGCGCCGACTTCATGCAACTGCGGGGCGTGGAGCTGAAGGGCAGCGTCCAAGTGGTCGGCGAGACACCCCGGAAGGGGGCTCCCGTGGACGAACTCCGCGAGCCGGAACGGCTGTTCGCGGACAAGTACGCGGGCGGCAAGGACTTCCCGTACGACGGGCGGCACGCATGGCTGCGGGTGACGACGGAGAAGGTGGTGAGCTGGGACTTCTCGAAGCTGCGGAAGGACCGTTGACGCTCCGACCCCTACCGTGAGAACCTTCCGCTCTCTTTAAGAGAATGGAATTCTCAATGTCCACTGACGACCTGATGGAGATCCAGCAACTGCTGGCCCGGTACGCGGTGTACATCACCCAGGGCGACCTGGACGGGGTGCTCGCGGTCTTCACCCCCGACGGGACCTACAGCGCCTTCGGGGACACCTACGCCCTCGACGAGTTTCCCGCGCTGGTCGCGGCGGCCCCCAAGGGACTCTTTCTCACCGGGACCGCCGTGATCGAGCCGGGCGCGGACCAGGACTCCGCGTCCGGCACCCAGCCGCTGTGCTTCGTCGACCACTCCACCCACGACCTGCGCATCGGCTATTACAACGACACGTACGTGCGGACCGCCGACGGCTGGCGGCTGCGCACACGCGCCATGACGTTCATCCGCCGCAGCGGCGCGCACGACTCGGGCCGCCCGCACGCCTACCAGCGCCCGGGGACATGAACGTCACCGAGTTCCGCGCGGACCTGCGGCGCTGGCTCGACACGAACGACCTCTCCCCCGGCCCCGACGACTCGCTCGACGCGCAGGTCGCACAGCTCGCCCGGGTCCGGCGCGCGCTGTACGAGGCGGGGTGGATGCGGTACGGATGGCCCGCCGAGGTGAGGGGGCTCGGCGGGCCCGCCGTACTGCGCGCGGTACTCGGCGAGGAGGTCGCCACCCGGGGCCTGGCCGAGCCCGGGATCTACTCCATGGTCGAGGTCCTGGCCCCGACGATGATCTCGTACGCGCGTCCGGAACTGGCCGCCGAGATGGTCCCGCGGCTGCTCGGCGGCCGGGAGCAGTGGTGCCAGGGCTTCTCGGAGCCGGGTTCCGGCAGCGATCTCGCCTCGCTCACCACCAGGGCCGTCCCCCGGGGCGACGACTGGGTGGTGACCGGCCAGAAGGTGTGGACGAGCCTCGCCCAGTACTCCGCCCGCTGTGTCCTGCTCACCCGCACGGCTCCCGGTCACGCGGGCATCACCGCGTTCTTCGTCGACATGGACACCCCGGGGATCACCGTTCGGCCGCTGCGCACGATGCACGGCGTGGACGAGTTCGCGGAGGTGTTCTTCGACGACGTGGTCGTCCCCGGCGACCGGATGCTGGGCCGCCCGGGCGACGGCTGGCAGCTGGCGATGGACCTGCTTCCGCACGAGCGCTCGACGTGCTTCTGGCACCGGATCGCCCATCTCTACACGCGACTCGACCACCTGCTGGAGCAGACACCCGCACCGGACTCCGCCCAGGACGACGACGCCCTCGGCGCCGCCTATCTCGCCTTGCACACCGCCCGCTGCCGCTCCCACACGACGCAACGGCGCCTGGCGGAAGGCGAGCACCTGGGCCCGGAGACCTCCGTCGACAAGGTCCTGCTGGCCACGGCGGAGCAACAACTCTTCGACACCGTACGTGACTTGCTGCCCGGCGTACTGGAGCTGACGGAGACGCCCTGGCGGTCGGAGTACCTGTACTCACGCGCGGCGACCATCTACGGCGGTACCGCCGAGATCCAGCGGAACATCATCGCGCGCCGGTTGCTGAACCTCGGGAAGGATTAGCGATGGACGCCGCCGAACAGGATCTGCTGACCGAGACGCTCCGCAAGGCGATGGCGACGGCGACAGGTCCGGCGCTCGACTCGGCACTGACCGACCTCGGTTGGGCCGACCTGTTGACGGAGGCGCCCGAGGTCGCGGTCCCACTCGTGTTCCGGCTCCTCGGCGAGACGGGCGCACATGCGTCGCTGCTCAACGACGTCGTGCTGCACGCAGCGGACCGACCGCTCGGGGGTGCGCTGCCGTTGCCGTACACGGGCGGCTCGTGGGTGGTGTGGGAGCGCGGCGGGAGTGGGACGCCGGATGCGGCTCTCGACGGTGAACTGCCGTTACGGGTCAGCCCAGTTGGTGAGCCAATCCCGCTCGGCGCGGGTCGGCGGGCGCTCGGCTGGTGGCTGCTGGGCACCGGGCGGGCCATGCTCGCGCTGGCCCGGACGCATGTGCTGGACCGGACCCAGTTCGGCCGGCCTCTCGCCTCCTTCCAGGCGGTACGGCACCGGCTCGCGGAGACGCTCGTCGCGCTCGACGGCGCCGAGGCGACCCTCGGGGCCGCCGACGACGAGCTCGGTTCACTGCTGGCCAAGGCCGCGGCCGGGCGGGCGGCGCTGACGGCGGCCCGGCACTGCCAGCAGGTCCTGGGCGGGATCGGCTTCACCGCCGAGCACGATCTGCACCGGCATGTCCGACGGGCGCTCGTACTGGACGGACTGCTGGGCAGCGCACGGGAGTTGACGCGCGAGGCGGGGGCGCTCGTACGGGAGAGGCGGTCGGCGCCTCGGCTGGTTCAGCTCTGACACTCTCTCTTTCTCACCTTGGGAGCCACTGTGACGGATCTCTGGAGTGACCTGCTCGCATGCCTCGAACTCCGCGCCACTGACGTGGACTTGACGTTCGAGGGGGCCAACCAACGCCTCGGCTACCGCCGGTTGTTCGGCGGGCAACTGCTGGGCCAGTTCGTGCGGGCGGGCTCGTCGGCCTGCCCGGACAAGGCGGTGAAGTCCGTACACGCCCTCTTCGCACGCGAGGGACGGCCAGACGAGCCCGTCCGTTACGAGGTGACGCAGCATCACGAGGGTTCCACCTTCGCGACGTTGGGGATCGTCGCCCGCCAGTCCCACGGCGTCATGGCCACCGCGTCGGTGTCGATGCACGTCCTCGAAGACGGCC
Source organism: Streptomyces sp. NPDC002156 (assembly GCF_053593675.1). Classification (NCBI taxonomy): domain Bacteria; kingdom Bacillati; phylum Actinomycetota; class Actinomycetes; order Kitasatosporales; family Streptomycetaceae; genus Streptomyces; species Streptomyces sp. NPDC002156. The sequence goes on from NZ_JBSFDA010000095.1 coordinate 27,106, forward strand.
AGGATCATCAGGTGCCGTTCCATGTCCCCGCCGTACCCGGCGAGGAACACGCGGTGGATCTGAATCTGCTGCCCTGGGACACCCGTGCGGTCACCGATCTGGACACCCCCAAGTCGGAGGCGCCGGAGTACGAACTCTGGATGCGGATCCCGGCCGTCGCGCCCGAACTGGCCCCGGCCCTCACGGCGTACGCCACCGATCTGACTCTCATCGGCACCGCTCTGCGCCAGGTCGAGGGGGTCGGCCAGTACGACGCGAACAAGGTGTTCACCTCGGCCGTGACGGCACACACCGTGCGCTTCCACCGCCCCTTCCGGACCGACTCCTGGCTGCTCCTGCGCCAGCACAGCCCCCTTGTGGCGCACGGTCGTTGCTACGGACACGGTGACGTACTCACCCAAGAGGGCTCCCTGGTCGCCTCGTACGCCCAGGAAGCCCTGCTCCGCTTCAAGAACTGACCGGACGCCGGCTCACGGCGCGGGCACCTCGATCACCGTCGCCGAGCCCATCCCCCCGCCCGCGCACATGGCGGCGACGCCGATCCCGCCGCCGCGTCGGCGCAGTTCGTGCACGAGGGTGACCAGCATGCGCGCGCCCGTGGCGGCGACCGGGTGGCCGAGCGAGCAGCCGCTGCCGTTCACGTTGACGTGGTCCGGGTCGAGGCCGAGTTGTTTGATTGCGGCTACGGGTACGACGGCAAAGGCCTCGTTGATCTCATAGAGGTCGACGTCGGAGAGTGAAAGCCCGGCGCGTTTCAGGGCCTTGGGGATCGCGGTGACCGGGGCGAGACCCATGTCGGCGGGGTCGACGCCGACGGACGCCCACGCCCGGACCGTGCCGAGCGCCGGGAGGCCGAGGCGGTCGCTGGCGATGACCAGGGCCGCCGCACCGTCGTTCGCGCCGCCCGCGTTGCCCGCCGTGATGCTGAAGCCCTCGATCTCCGGATGGAGCGGCTTGAGCGCGGCCAGCTTCTCCGCGCTGGTGCTGCGACGCGGGTGCTCGTCGACGGAGAACAGGCCGTGCGGAGTGTCGATCGGCAGGTATTCGGCGTCGAAGCGGCCCTCGTCGATGGCGCGTACGGCGTTCCGGTGCGAGCGCAGCGCCCAGTCGTCCATCTCGGCGCGGCTGATGCCCGCCCGGACAGCGGTGTTCCAGCCGACGGTGATCGACATGTCGGTGTTGGGGGCGTCCGGAGTGGCGGGGTGCGTCGGCGACATCCAGGGTTCCCACTCGCCGTCGACCTTGGTCACCGAACGCGGCGATGTGGAGGCCGAGTTGACGCCGCCGGCGATGACGAGTTCGTCCATGCCTGCGCGGATGCTCGCCGCCGCGCTCTGCACGGCGGCCTGCCCGGCGGCGCAGTGCCGGTTGTGGGCGAGTCCGGGAACCCAGGTGAGGCCGGTGGTCACGGCCGCGTGCCGGGCGATGACACCGCCGCCGTACAGGCCCTCGCCGAGGACGATGTCGTCAATGAGGGCCGTGTCCAGGCCCTCCGTGGCGGCGGTCGCGGCCACGATGTGGTGGGCCAGGTCGAAGGCCGTGGTGTCGCGCAGGGTGCCCTTGAAGGCGGTGCCGACGGGAGTGCGCAGGGCGGACACGATGACTGCTTCAGGCATGGGTGGTCTCCAGGTCGGCGAGCAGGGTGCGGCGCAGCAGCTTTCCGGTGTCGGTCTTCGGCAGTTCGGCGCGGAAGACGACGGTGTCGGGCGTCTTGGCGGACCGCAGACGGGCCTTGACCCAGGCGCGGATCTCGTCCGGGTCGCCCTCCCCGACGAGCACGGCGACGATCCGCTGCCCCCACTCGGAGTCGGGCAGCCCGATCACGGCCGCCTCGACGATGCCGGGATGGGTGAGGAGTACGTCCTCGATCTCGGCCGGGGCGATGTTCTCGCCGCCCCGGATGATGGTGTCGTCGGCGCGCCCCTCGATGAACAGATAGCCGTCGGCGTCGAGCCGCCCGCGATCCCTGGTGGCGAACCAGCCGTCGGCATCGAGCGCGTCGCCGCGTCCGCCGTACTCGCCGGAGATCTGCTCGCCACGCACGAACACCAGCCCGGTACACCCGACTTGGGCCGCCTTGTCGCTGTCCTCGCTGCGGATTTGGATCTCGACGCCGGGCAGTGCGCGCCCCACCGAACCGAGCCGGTCGCACACCGCCGGTTCGTCGGACACCAACGCCTCGCGGTGGTCGTCAGGGCCGAGCACCGCGATCGAGGACGCCGTCTCGGTGAGGCCGTACGCGTTCACGAACCCGGTGTCCGGGAAGGCCCGCAGCGCCCGTTCGACGACGGGTCGCGGGGTGCGGGCACCGCCGTACGCGAGGCTGCGCAGGGTCGGTGCCTGGGCGGTGGCGCCGTCGGGGACCTCGGCGACGATCCGGGCGAGCATCGTCGGGACGACCAGCGCGTGGGTGACGCGTTCGCGTCGGACGGTGGCCAGCCAGTCGGGCGCGTCGAAGGCGGACTGGTACACGATCCGGCGCCCGGAGTAGAGGTTCGTCAGCAGGTTCATCAGACCGGCCACGTGGTACGGGGGCACCGCAACGAGCGTCGCGGCGTCGGGCTCGGCCGACCCGAACTCCTGGGTGTTGAACACGTAGGCGAGCAGATGGCGGTGGCGCAGGAGGGCGGCCTTGGGCTCGGCCGTCGTACCGCTGGTGTAGAGCACGACGGCGACGGCGTCCTGGGCGTCGGGGGCCGACTCGTCCCCCTCTTCCGGCTCGCCCGAGAGGAGTACGTCGAGATCGGCGGGGTGGAGCACCAAGGCTCCCGGGTGACGCTCGACCAGCCGGGCCAACTGGTGTTCACCGAGGCGGTAGTTGAGGGGGATGAAGGGGACTCCCGCCAAGGCCGCGCCGAACAGGGCGACGGGGTAGGCGAGATGGTTGGCGCCCAGATACAGGACGGCCGAACGGTGCCGGAAGCGGTGCGCGGCGGCCCGGGCGCGGTCCAGCAACTCCGAGGCGGTCAGGGAACGGTCGTCCGCCGTCACCACCACCCGGTCTCCGGCCGAGGTAGCCATCTCCAGAATCATGGTTATATTCATGAGAACGCTATTCTCATCTGACTAGAGCACTGCTTGCAAGAGAGGAAAACCTTGATGCAGATCAGTGGCAGCTCAGCAGTCGTCGTCGGTGGGGCGGGAGGCCTGGGCGAGGCCACCGTCCGCCGGTTGCACGCGGCGGGAGCGAAGGTGGTCGTGGCCGACCTCGCCGACGAGAAGGGCAAGGCGCTGGAGCAGGAGCTGGGCGTGCGCTACGTCCGGACGGACGCCACGTCCGAGGAGGACGTCCTGGCGGCGCTGGCCGAGGCCGAGTCGGCGGGCCCGCTGCGCATCTCGGTGGACTGCCACGGCGGCCCGGCGAGCGGCGGCCGGCTGATCGGCAAGGACGGTACGCCGATCAGCCTGGAGGGCTTCCGCACGACCATCGAGGTCTATCTGACCGGCGTCTTCAATGTGCTGCGCCTGGCGGCCGCCGCCATCGCCAGGCAGGAGCCGACGGAGGAGGGCGGCCGGGGGGTCGTCGTCAACACCGCCTCGATCGCGGCGTACGAGGGCCAGATCGGCCAACTCCCGTACGCGGCGGCCAAGGGCGGCGTCGTGAGCATGACGCTGGTGGCCGCCCGCGACCTGTCCCCGCTCGGCATCCGGGTCGTCACCATCGCCCCGGGCACCTTCCTGACTCCCGCCTACGGCAAGGCGGGTGACCAGTTGGAGGCCTACTGGGGTCCCCAGATCCCGCATCCCCGGCGGATGGGCCGCTCCCCCGAGTACGCGGCGCTCGTCGAGCACATCTGCGAGAACGACTATCTGAACGGCGAGGTCATACGCCTCGACGGAGCGCTCAGGTTCCCGCCGAAGTGAGCGACGCGGGTGGGTCGTTGAGGCCGTTGAGGTCATTGAAGGGGAAGGTCGCGTTCGTCGCCGGGGCCAGCCGGGGCATCGGGCGGACGGTCGCCGTGGCCCTGGCGGAGGCCGGGGCGTCGGTGGCGGTGGCCGCGCGGTCCGAGGAGGCGGGCCGGCTGCCGGGGACGATCCACTCGGTCGCCGACGGGATCACGGGGTCGGGCGGCCGGGCGCTCGCGGTGCCCTGCGACGTGAGCAGCGAGGAGTCGGTGGAGGCGGCCGTGGCTGCGACCGTCGCCGAGTTCGGCGGTATCGACATCCTCATCGCCAACGCCGGGGTGCTGTGGCTCGGCCCGGTCGAGTCCACGCCGCTCAAGCGCTGGCAGCTCTGTCTGGACGTCAATCTGACGGGCGTCTTCCTGGTCACCAAGGCCGTGATTCCGTACGTCCGGGAGCGCGGCGGCGGTTCGCTGGTGGCCGTGACGACCAGCGGGGTCGGGATGACCGACCGGGGTGCCAACGCGTACTGGGTGTCCAAGGCGGCCGTCGAGCGGCTCTATCTCGGGCTGGCCAGCGATCTGCGGGCCGACAACATCGCCGTCAACTGTCTGGCCCCGTCCCGGATCGTCCTGACGGAGGGGTGGCAGGCGGCGGGCGGTGGCCGGAAGATCCCGCCGGAGATGGTGGAGCCCCCGGAGGCGATGGGCCGGGCCGCGGTGCTGCTGGCCGGGCAGGACGCGGGCGGGATCACGGGGACCGTACAGCGGTCGGAGTCGGTCGGCTGAGGAGAGCATGCTGGTCGCCAACTGCTGGGCAGAGTCCAGCAGTTGGCGACCGCTACTGCAGGCGCATGTCCCGCCTACCCCCGTACCGCCGCACAGGCACCGCCGTCGATCAACAGGTCGATGCCGGTGACGAAGCTCGCCTCCGCCGACAGCAGGAAGGCGACCCCGGCGGCGACCTCCTCGGCGCGGCCCGGGCGGCCGGTCGCGGATCCACGTACGAGCGCGTCCATGGCCGGCTGCTTCGCGGCCTCCTGGCGGCCCTGCGGGGTGTCGATGACGCCGGGCGAGACCGAGCAGATACGGGCGCCGAGCGGGCCGAGTCGGAGCGCTTCCCGTCGTACGAAGCGGTGTACCCCGTGTTTGGCCCAGGCGTAGGCGGCGCCGGGGTCCTCGACGGCCGGTCCCAGGACGTCGTGGAGCCGGTCGAGGAAGGCGTCGTCGAGCGGGTCGTCCAGGACGGCCGCCACGGCCGGGTCTGCTTCCAGGTTGCCGAGCAGCGGGGCCATCGAGGCGAAGCACACCATCGCCGTGCCCTCCGTGGCCAGTGGGCGCAGGGCTTCGGCGAGCAGCGCGGTGCCCACCAGGTCGACGGCGAAGATGCTGCGCCAGTCGGCCATCGTCGGTGAGATGCCGGCGGCGTGGGCGACGGCGCGCAGGGTGCCGAGTTCGGCGGTGCGGGCGGCGACCCGGGCCATGCCGTCCCGGTCGGTGACATCCAGGACGAACGGCTCGACGGCCGCGCCCCCGTCGGCAGCGGTCAGTTCCTTCGCCGCCGCCGTCACCGTCTCCTCGTCCCGGTCGACGAGCAGCAGCGTGTCCACCGTGCCGACCATTCGTTGCGCGCACGCGAGTCCCATTCCGCGTCCGGCACCGGTGGCGATCCCTACCGTGCTCATGCCTTGCCCTCTCCGGTGGCCCAGAACTTCTCCAGCATCGGCTGTGCCGCCCGGTCCACGAGTTCGACGAGCACCCCGTCCGGGCCACGCAGGAAGGCGAAGTCGGACCCGGTGGAGCCGATCCGGGACGCCTCGACCCTGTAGCCGAGGTCGGTGAGTCCGGCGCAGTCCGCGGCGACGTCGTCGGACCAGTAGCCGACGTGGTGGACGCCCCCGCCGGGTGCCGCTTCCCAGAGGGTGCCGGGGATGTTCCTGATGATCTCCAGCCGGGGTGAGGTCCGCGAGTACACGCAGCTGAGCCGGACGACGGCGTCGCCGGTCGGCAGCGTCATGGTCAGCGGTCCGGCGATCTCCGCGCACCACTCGTATCCGAACGCCGCCGACAGGCCGGCCAGCGTCCCCTCGAAGTCCTCGGCGACGATGCCGAGATGGAACTGGTCCTCGCCCCTCATGACTTGGTCACCGCATCGCCGTGCTCGCCCAGCCGGGGCGGTGGCCCGTAGTCGGGCTCGTGGCCCGCGATCCGTACGGGGCTGCGGACCAGCCGGTACTCCCCCGCCGTCACCACGGCCTCCGGTGTGGCGGCCAGCGCCTGAGGCAGCGTGCGTACGGCGGCGGCCGGTACGCCCAGGGGCCGCAGCCGGGACTCCCAGGCGGCGGCGGTGTCGGCGGCCAGGGCCCCTGTCACCGCGTCCAGCACTTCCTCGCGCCGCGCCGCCCGCTCGGCCATCGTCGGAAACCCTTCGACGCCCGCCTCGGCCGCGAAGGACTTCCAGAAACCGTCGTGGGTGATGAACAGCGCCAAGTGGCCCTCTGCGGTGGGGAAGAGCTGCGCCGGTACGTAGTAGGAGTGCGCGCCGAGCGGCAGGCGCCGTGGCTCGGTGCCCTCGTTGAGGTAGGCCGAGGCACGGTAGTTGAGCTGGGACAGCATCACATCCCGCAGGGAGACATCGACTTGGCCGCCGCGACCCGAGACGATCTGCGCGAGCAGCCCCAACGCCGCTGTGAGGCCGGTCGAGTTGTCGGCGGCGGAGTAGCCGGGCAGGGTTGGCGGGCCGTCGGGATCGCCGGTGAGCGCGGCGACTCCGGTGGCCGCCTGGACGACGTAGTCGAAGGCCGGTTCGTCGCCCGTCGACAACCCGAAGCCGGTCAGCGCGACGCACACGATCCGCTCGTTCCACTTCCGCAGCGCCTCGTAGGTCAGCCCCAGCCGATGGATGGCCGACGGCTTGAGGTTGACGAGCAACGCGTGGGCGTGGGCGGCGAGTTCACCGAGTCGGTCCTGTCCCGCTCCGGTCGTCAGGTCCAGGCAGACGCTGCGCTTGCCCCGGTTGAGGCTGGCGAAGTAGGCGTCGCTCACCTGCCGCGAGATGTCCCCGCCGGGCGGCTCGATCTTCGTGACCTCGGCTCCGAGGTCGGCGAGCATCATCGTGGCGTAGGGGCCGGCCAGCATGTGGCCGACCTCCAGGACGCGGATGCCCGCAAGTGGCCCGACCGTTGACCCGGAGGTCATCGGACTTCCACCGCCAATGCGGCGAGCATGTCCCGCGTACGACGCTTGGAGGCGACCAGTTCGTCCCTGCCCTCGCCGATCGGCAGCAGCCGTACGGAGAGGTCGGTGACTCCGGCGTCGGCGAACCGTCGGAAGCGGGCCAGGATGGCCGCCTCGTCGCCGGCCGCGCACAGGTCGCCGATGTCCTGGGCGTCGCCGTACTCCAGCAGGCGCTGGTAGTTGGGCGAGATCTCGGCCTCGCCGAGGATGCGGTTGGCGCGTTCGCGGGCCGCGTCGACCTCCGTCGGACGGCACAGGCAGACGGGGATGCCCGCGACAACCCTGGGCGCCGGGCGGCCCGCGCCCTCGGCCGCCTTGGTGATGCGCGGGACGACGTGGTCGGACACCGCTCGTTCGTCGGCCATCCAGAGGACGGTGCCGTCGGCGCGCTCGCCCGCGAGAGCCAGCATGACCGGGCCGAGCGCGGCGATCAGGACGGGCAGCGGGCCGACCGGGCCGAGGTCGAGCGGGTTGTGCACGGTGAAGGTGCCGTTCTCGACGTCGACCGGGCCGGGGCCGTGCAGGGCCGCGTCCAGGACGTCCAGGTAGTCACGGGTGAACGCGGCCGGCTTCTCGTACGGCAGTCCGAGCATGTCCCGGACGATCCAGTGGTGCGAGGGGCCGACGCCCAGGGCCAGCCGTCCGCCGGTCGCCGCCTGTGCGGACAGCGCCTGGCGGGCGAGGGCGATCGGATGCTGGGCCTGGAGCGGTACGACCGCCGTTCCGATCTCGATCCGTTCCGTCCGCGCGCCCATCAGCGCCACGGCCGTCAACGCGTCGAAGTCCGTGGGTATTTGAGGCACCCACGCGGTGTCGAGGCCCGCCTGCTCGGCCCACGTCACGTCGTCGATCATCCGCGCTACCTTGCGCGCGGAATCCCCACGCTCCGGCCCGATCATCACACCGACCCGCACAGTGCCTCCAGGTACGACAGGTATCGAGAGCTATCGACAGGTGTCCAGCTACAGGTGGGTCCCGGGGCTCATGAACCGGTGGCCGCGCTCCCCGTCAGCGCCCGCATCTCCGCCACCAGCACGTCGAGCGGCGTACCGGTCGGGAAGACCGCCGCCGCGCCCGCCGCCCGCATCCGGGGGACGTCGGCCGGCGGGATGGTGCCGCCCACGACGACGGCGATGTCGTCGGCCCCGGCGGCCCGCAGCGCCTCGACCACCCGGGTGGTAAGGGCGAGATGCGCGCCGGAGAGGATGCTGAGCCCGACCACGGCCACGTCCTCCTGGACCGCCGTCGCCACAATGGTGTCGACGCGCTGGCGGATGCCGGTGAACACGACCTCGAATCCGGCGTCGCGCAACGTCCGCGCGACGATCTTGGCCCCGCGGTCATGGCCGTCCAGGCCGGGCTTGGCGACGAGAATCCGAGCCGCCGCGCCCATCAGAACACCACCGGCTGCTGGAACTCGCCCCAGACCGCCTTCAGCGCGGCGACCATCTCCCCCACCGTGCAGTAGGCGTTGGCGCAGTCGATCAATACGGGCATCAGGTTCTCCGTCCCGTCCGCCGCGCGGGCCAGCCGGGCCAGTTGCTCCCGTACGAGGGCGGCGTCCCGCGTGGCCTTCACATCGGCGAGCCGCTTGAGCTGGCGGTCGCGGCCCTCCGCGTCCAGTTCGTAGGTCGCGAGGTCCGGCGGCGGCTCGTCGGAGACGAACCTGTTGACGCCGACGACCGGGCGCGTGCCCGCCTCGACGTCCAGGTGCAGTTGGTAGGCCTCGTCGGCGATGAGTCCCTGCAGATAACCGTCCTCGATGGCGCGGACCATGCCGCCGTACCGCTCCAGGTCGTCCATGATCTCGACGATCCGCGCCTCGGTGGCGTCGGTGAGCGCCTCGACGAAGTACGAGCCGCCGAGCGGGTCCGCGACCCGGGTCACGCCGGTCTCGTGGGCGAGGATCTGCTGGGTGCGCAGGGCCAGCGTCGCCGAGTCCTCGCTGGGCAGCGCGAACGGCTCGTCCCATGCGGCCGTGAACATCGACTGCACCCCGCCGAGTACGGAGGCCAGCGCCTCGTACGCCACCCGGACGGTGTTGTTCTGGGCCTGGGGCGCGTAGAGCGAGGCCCCGCCGGCCACGCAGCCGAAGCGGAACATGGACGCCTTGTCGCTCGTGGCGCCGTACCGCTCCCGGACGATGGTGGCCCAACGCCGCCGCCCCGCGCGGTACTTGGCGATCTCCTCGAAAAAATCGCCGTGCGTGTAGAAGAAGAAGGAGATCTGCGGGGCGAACTGATCGACCGTCATCCGACCGCGCTCCAGCACCGTGTCGACGTACGTCACCCCGTCGGCGAGCGTGAACGCCATTTCCTGTACGGCGTTGGCGCCCGCGTCACGGAAGTGCGAACCGGCGACCGAGATCGCGTTGAACCGGGGCACCTCGGCGGCGCAGAACTCGATGGTGTCCGCGATCAGTCGGAGGGACGGCTGCGCGGGCCAGATCCAAGTGCCCCTGGACGCGTACTCCTTCAGGATGTCGTTCTGGATCGTGCCGGTGAGTTTCGCGCGCGGCACGCCCTTGCGTTCGGCGGCGGCCACATAGAAGGCGAGGAGGATCGCCGCCGTGCCGTTGATGGTGAAGCTGGTGCTGATCTTGTCGAGCGGGATGTCCTCGAAGAGGATCTCCGCGTCGGCGAGGGTGTCGAGGGCGACGCCGACCCGGCCGACCTCCTCGGTCACCTCGGGGTCGTCGGAGTCGTAGCCGCACTGGGTGGGCAGATCGAGGGCCACCGACAGGCCCGTACCGCCCTGTTCAAGGAGGTAGCGGTAGCGGCGGTTGGACTCCTCGGGCGTGCCGAAGCCGGAGTACTGGCGCAGTGTCCACAGCCGTCCCCGGTAGCCGGTCGCGTAATTGCCGCGCGTGAAGGGGAACTTGCCCGGCTCGGGTGGTTCGCCGCGCAGGTCGGCGGGTCCGTAGACCGCCTGGAGCGGGATGCCTGAGGCCGTTTCGTGCGGTTGGGTCATCGCAGCTGGTCCTTCATCACCTTGCCGGTGGCGTTCAACGGCAGTTCTTCGAGGAACTCCACGGACCGGGGCGCCTTGAACCCGGCCATCCGCTTACGGCCCCAGGCGATCAGGTCGGCCGCCGAGACGGGTGCGCTGCGGACGACGAACGCCTTGCCGACCTGCCCGAGCCGCTCGTCAGGTACGCCGATCACGGCGGCCTGCGCGACGGCCGGGTGTTCGAGGAGGAAGCCCTCGATCTCGGCCGGGTAGGCGTTGAAGCCGCCCACGATGAACATGTCCTTCTTGCGGCCGACGATCCTCAGGTGCCCCCGGTCGTCGAGGGTGCCCAGGTCTCCGGTGTGCAGCCAGCCGTCCGCGTCGATCGTCTCCGCGGTGGCGGCGGGATCGTCGAGGTAGCCGCGCATGACGCTGTAGCCGCGGATCAGGACCTCGCCGTCGGCCGCGACGCTCACCTCGACGCCCTCGCAGGGGGTGCCGACCGTCGTCGCGATGTCCTCGAAGGAGTCGCCGGGGCGGGAGGCGGTGGCCGTGCCCGCCTCGGTGAGGCCGTACCCGGTCATGATGTGCTCGAAGGGCAGGTCGCTGACGATCCGGCGGATCAGCTCGACCGGGATGTCGGCGGAGCCCGTCACCGCCACCCGCAGGGAGGACAGGTCGTGCCGGTCCCCAGCCGCCAGGAGCGAGTGGTAGAGCGTGGGCGGACCGGGCAGGACCGTCACCTTCTCCCGTTCCACCAGCTCCAGTACGCGGTCCACGTCGAAGACGGGTACGGGGAGGATGGTCGCGCCCCGGATCAGGGAGGCGATACAGCCCGCCTTGTAGCCGAAGATGTGGAAGAACGGGTTGACGATCAGATAGCGGTCGCCCTCCCGCAGGGTCGCCAGGTCGCACCACTCCCCGTACAGGCGGAGCGTCTGGGCGTGGGTCATCAGGACGCCCTTGGGCCGCCCGGTCGTCCCGGAGGTGAACGTGATGTCGCTGACGTCGTCGCCGCTCACCGCCCGCTCGAACGGCGAACCGCTCGCCAGGAAGCCCGACTTGAGGTCGATCACGGGCACGCCCGGCGGGCCCTCGAAGTCGAGCCCGAGGAAACCCGCCTCCACGAGGACGATCTTGGCGCCGCTGCGGCAGATGATGTCGTGGGCCTCGTCCGCCTTGAACCGGGTGTTGACCGGGACGAGCACCCCGCCGGCGGTGAGCAGCCCGAAAGCGGCGACGATCCACTCGGCGGAGTTGGGCGCCCAGATCGCGACCCGGTCGCCCTTCCCGATCCCGGCCGCGGCGAAGGCGCCCGCGGCCGTGCGGACCCGGTCGACCAGCTCGGCGAACGTGAGCCTGAGTTCGCCGTCGACGACCGCTTCGGC
>NZ_JBSFDA010000096.1:0-38465 GCF_053593675.1 Streptomyces sp. NPDC002156
GGCGGGGCCGAGGCCGGGGCCCGCGCGCCGTCGGCCTCGTCGAGCACCAGCCGGGTCCAGGAGGCCAGTCGTACGACGACGTCGACCAGCCCCCACCGGGCCCGCACCCGACTACACACCCCACAACGAACCCCACAAACACCCCCACTCGTCTCGGGCCGTCCCCCGGGTCGTGCACCTTCCCAACCCCCTATGAACCTTGGGAGACCGCACCATGACCCAGCAGTCACTGGAGCCGAGGTCTCTTGCCGGGGACGCGAGCGCGAAGGCCCGCGTCCCGGCTGGACGGTCCTGGATCGACCGTTACCTCTACCTCGCCAGACGCGGATCCACCGCTGTGCGCGAGGTGTGGAGAGACGCGACCACCTTCACGGCGGCGTACATCCTGCTCCTCAACCGTTCCTGGACAATGGGCGGGAGTGACTCCGTCCACTGGCGCGCCCCGAACGGTCTTGGGCGAGCTGGTCCCCGGCGTACTCGACCCCGGGGCGGCGGCACGCATCCTGTGCGTGGTCCGGGCCCGGGAGGCCAGTTCCCTGCGCGACCTGACCAAATAAGTACAGCCAGAGGCGACGGAGAGGCCCTGAACCATCACTCCGGTGGAGCAGGGGCCCCGCACGCTGACACCGCACCTCGTGTCCCAGATCGCACAGCTACGCTAACCCGGACGGCCCAGGGCACCGCAAGCTCAGAACTCAACCATCACACGAACGAGCTAAGTCGACCTCACGTGGGCTGGCCCGTGCTGTTGTTCGTCGCGACCCTCCTCCTCATCTTCATGCTTCAGGCGCGCGGCATCCCCGGTGCGATCCTCATCGGCATCGTCAGTGGCACCGTGCTGGCCGTCCTGCTGAACGCGGTGGGCGCGATCGACCCGAGGCAATGGGCCAGCGGCGCACCGGAGTTGCACGGCAGCGCGGTGTCGATGCCGGACTTCTCGCTCTTCGGGGACGTCGAGTTCGGTGGCTGGGGCGAGGTCGGCGCGATGACGGTCGGCATGATCGTGTTCACCCTCGTCCTCGCCGGCTTCTTCGACGCGATGGCGACGATCATCGGCGTGGGCACGGAGGCCGGGCTCGCCGACAAGAAGGGCCGGATGCCGGGCCTGTCCAAGGCGCTGTTCATCGACGGCGCGGGCGGAGCGATCGGCGGCGTCGCCGGCGCGTCGGGCCAGACGGTGTTCGTGGAATCGGCGACGGGTGTCGGGGAGGGGGCACGTACGGGGCTGTCCTCCGTCGTCACCGGCCTGTTCTTCGCGGCCTGCCTCTTCTTCACCCCGCTGACTGCGATCGTGCCGGGGGAGGTCGCGGCGGCCGCCCTGGTGGTCATCGGCGCGATGATGATGTCGAACGCCCGGCACATCGACTGGGCCGACCGCGCCACTGCCGTCCCGGTCTTCCTGACCGTCGTGATCATGCCGTTCACGTACTCGATCACGGCGGGTGTGGCGGCCGGCGTGATCTCGTACGTCGCGATCAAGGTCGCGCAGGGCAGGGCGCGCGAGATCGGTGCCTTCATGTGGGCCCTGACAGGCATCTTCTTCGTCTATTTCGCCCTCAGTCCTATTGAGAGCTGGCTGGGCGTCCACTAGCCGCCACCACCTACGCGATACGCACACTGTTGATGAGGAGACCGAGATGCTGGACATCGCCGAAGAACTGCACCGGTGGGTCGAGCAGGGACGCGACTTCGCCGTGGCCACAGTGGTGGGCGTGGGCGGCAGCGCGCCCCGCCAGCCGGGTGCCGCCCTCGCCGTGGACACCGACGGCACGGCGATCGGCTCGGTCTCCGGCGGCTGTGTGGAGGGCGCGGTGTACGAACTGTGCCAACAGGCCTTGGCAGACGGCGAGTCGGTCCTCGAACGCTTCGGCTACAGCGACGCGGACGCCTTCGCGGTGGGTCTGACGTGCGGCGGGATCATCGACATCCTGGTGACGCCGGTACGGGCGTCGGATCCTGTTCGCGAGGTGTTCGCGTCGGCTCTGGTCGCCGCCGTGGGCGGGGAGGCGGCGGCCGTGGCACGGATCGTCTCCGGTCCGGCGGAACTGCTGGGGCGCGCCCTGCTCGTGGGCCCGTCCGGCTCGTACGAGGGTGGCTTCGGCGCTCACCCCGAGCTGGACCGTACGGTGGCTGCCGAGGCGCGCGCCTACCTCGACGCGGGCCGGACCGGCACCCTGGAGATCGGGGAGCAGGGCTCGCGTTGCGGAGCGCCGATCGTGGTCCTGGTCGAGTCGTCGGTGCCGCCGCCCCGCATGATCGTGTTCGGCGCGATCGACTTCGCGTCGGCGCTGGTCCGCATCGGCAAGTTCCTCGGCTACCACGTGACGGTGTGCGACGCCCGCCCGGTCTTCGCGACGCCCGCCCGCTTCCCCGACGCGGACGAGGTCGTCGTCGAGTGGCCGCACCGGTACCTGGAACGGACGGCGGTGGACGCCCGTACGGTCCTGTGCGTCCTCACCCACGACGCCAAGTTCGACGTACCCCTGCTCCGACTCGCCCTGCGCCTGCCGGTGGCGTACGTCGGCGCGATGGGCTCCCGCCGGACCCACCTCGACCGGAACGAGCGGCTGCGCGAAGTCGGCGTGACGGAGCTGGAGTTGGCGCGGCTCAGGTCACCGATCGGGCTGGACCTGGGCGCCCGTACGCCCGAGGAGACGGCGTTGTCGATCGCGTCGGAGATCGTCGCCAACAGGCGGGGCGGGAGCGGGGGTTCGCTGACGGGGGCGCATACGCCGATCCATCACGACGGGACGTCCGCGGCGGTGGGGCGGATCGGGTCGGTGGCCTGACCTCGGTCGCTCAGTCCAACTTCGGCTCCGTATAGCCGAGTTGGACGCCATGGGTGGACTTGCGGGTCACCAGCGTGCCGCGTCCGGGCGGCTGGTGACTCGGTTTGACGGTGCCCAGGAGGAAGCCCTCGGTGGGGTCGCCGGAGAGCAGGAGCCCCTGCGCGCCCAGCTCCCGCAACCGCGTCACGAAGGGTTCGTACTGGGCCCTCGACGCCCCGCCCGAGTTGCGCGCCAGCACGATGTGCAGGCCGAGGTCGCGGGCGAACGGCAGGTAGTCCACGAGTGAGGTGAGGGGGTTGCCGCTGCTGGTGGCGACCAGGTCGTAGTCGTCGACCAGCAGATAGATGTCCGGGCCCTCGTACCAGCTGCGGGCCCGCAGCTGCTCGGCTGTCACGTTGGGGCCGGGCATCCGGGCCTCCAGGACGGCGGTCAGCTGCTTGACGACCTCGGCGACCGGGGGCCCCGAAGGGCAGTAGCCCAGCAGGTACTCCTCGGGCACCTCGCCGAGCAGCGAGCGCCGGTAGTCGACCACGAGCAGTCGGGCCTCCTCCGGCGAGGCCCACGCACAGAGCTGACGCACCAGCATGCGCAGAAACGAACTCTTGCCGGACTCGGGCTCGCCGTAGACGAGGAAGAAGGGGTCGTTGGAGAAGTCGAGGAACACGGGGGTGAGGCCGGCGTCGTCGATGCCGATGGCGATGCCGTGGCCGGGGTACTCGTGGGGGCCGGGGAGTTCGTCGAGGGGGACCAGGGTCGGGAGAGTGCGTACGGGTGGGGCGGTCGGGCCCGGCCAGTTGTCGCGAACGGCGGCGACCAGGCGGTCCCTCGCCTCGCCGGAATCCTCCTCGGCCCCGCCTCCCAGTGTCGGCAGGGCGGTCACGAAGTGCAGCCTGTCGCGTGACAGGCCGTGGCCGGGTGCTCCCAGGGGGACGTACTGCGCCTGTGGCCGGTCGATCTCGGACTCCGTCGGATCGCCGAGACGCAGCTCGATTCTGCTGACCAGGAGATCGCGCAGGGACGGGCGGATCTCCCCGTACCGTGAGGCGCTGATCAGCAGATGCACGCCGTACTCCAGGCCACGGACAGCCATGTCCGTGATCACCGGTTCGAGTGCCTCGAAGTCCGTCCGGAGGGTCGCCCAGCCGTCGACGACGAGGAAGATGTCGCCCAGGCCCTGGTCCGGCCACTCGCCGGCGGCGCGGCGGCGACGGTAGGCGTGGATCGACTCGATGCCGAGAACACGGAAGGAGTCCTCGCGCTCGGCGAGGATCCTGGAGAAATCGGCGACCGTACGCCGGACCCGGTCCGGGTCCAGCCGGGAGAAGACGCCACCGACATGAGGCAGTCCGGCCAGGTGCGCGAGTCCGCCGCCGCCGAAGTCGAGGCAGTAGAACTGCACTTCGGCGGGCGTGTGGGTGAGGGCGAACGAGGTGATGAGCGTGGCCAGCAGGGTCGACTTGCCGGACTGCGGACCGCCCACGACCAGGGCGTTCCCCTCGGCCCCGGAGGCGTTCATGGAGACGACGACACGCCGCTGCTGGAACGGCTCGTCCGCGAGCGCGAACGGAGCGCGCAGGGGCTCTGATCCCGGGGAGCGCAGGCCACGCTGCTCGTCGACGACCAGCTTCGAGGGGAGCAGCTGTTCGAGGGCGGGTGATCTGTCCAGCGGCGGCAGCCAGATCCGGCGCGCGACCGGGCGGGTGGCCGCCAGTTGGCCGGCGACGACGTCCAGCAGCGAGGCGGAGCCGTAGGCGTCGTCCGAACCCGCGAGGGGAGTGGATACGTACGAGGCCTTGAAGCGGACCACCTCGTCGGGCGCGTCGGTCCTGAGGAATCCGTTGCCCGGGACGTTCGGCAGATGGTAGGCGTCGGGTGTGCCCAGCACCGAGCGGGACTCCGAGGCGCTGAAGGTGCGCAGAGCGATGCGGTACGAGAGGTAGGTGTCCAGCCGACGGCTGTCGCCCTCCTCCATCCGCTGGGTGGCCAGCAGCAGATGGACGCCCAGCGATCTGCCCAGCCGGCAGACCTGCAGAAGCAGCTCCAGGAAGTCCGGCTGGGCGCGCAGGATGTCGGTGAACTCGTCGACCACGACGACGAGTTCGGGAAGGGGATCGAGGTCGGTGCGGGTGGTGCGGGCCTTCTCGTAGTCCTGGACGTTCGCCCAGCCGCCGGTACGGAGCACTTGCTGACGCCGGTACAGCTCACCGCGGAGGGTCTCGCGCAGCCGGGCGACGAGCATCGGCTCGTCGGCGAGTTGTGTCACGAGCCCCGACACATGAGGCAGCTCGGCCAGCCCGGCGAAGGTCGTGTACCCCTTGAAGTCGACCAGGACGAAGGTGACTTCTTCGGGGGAGTGGCGGACGGCGAGCCCCAGCACGATCGCGCGCAGCAGTTCGGACTTGCCGGACCCGGTCGCCCCCACGCACAGTCCGTGCGGCCCCATGCCGTTCTGAGCGCCCTCCTTGAGGTCGAGCATCACCAGCCGGCCGCCCTCGCCGACACCGATCGGCACCCTCAGCCGGTCTCCGGCGGCCGGCCGCTCGCGCAGGGCCGTCAGATCCAGCGAGGCCGGGTCGTCGACACCCAGCAGTATCCGGTGAGAGGCGTACTGCCAGCTGTCGGCGGACTCGGTGTCGGTGCTGTCCTCGTCCCGCAGGCCCTCCCACCCGGCCCGCACCAGCTCCGCCGTCCCCGTCAGCGACTCCAGTGCCGCCACCGGCCCCACCCCGTCGTCGAAGCGCGGCACCGCCACCCGGAACCTCCGGCGCCGGGACAGCGCCCAGCCGACCGCGACCCCCGAAGCCAGCGCGGGGTCGAAGAAGGACTCCTCCGGGTCGTCCAGGGCGAGTTCGAGCCGGGTGCCGAGCAGCCCCCGCAGATCCGTGGTGAAGTCGCTCCAGCGGCGGGCCGAGACCAGCAGATGGACGCCGTAGTTCAGACCGGCGTTGGCCAGCTTCTGGACCGTGTCCGCGAACTCCGGGTGTTCATAGGTGAAGTCGAGCCATCCGTCCACGACGAGGAAGACATCGCTCGCGGCCCCCTCCTCGATCCGGTCCGTCGTGCGCAGCGCCCGGAACGCCTCGACGGAGTCGATGTCGAGGTCGCGGAACAGGGTGCGCCGGGTGGAGATCACGGCCTTGACCGCCGTCAGGGCGGCCTCGACCGCGCTGTGCTCGTGCGGCGCCGCGAACGTCCGTACGTGCGGTAGCGAACGCAGCACCCCGAGCCGGTTGACCGCGCCCTCCAGCAGATAGAACTCCGCCTCGTGCGGGGTGTGGGTCAGCGCCAGCGACATGATCATGGAGCGGAGCAGAGTGGTCTTGCCGCTGCCCAGCTTGCCGACGACCGCCGCGTTCCCGTCCCGGCCGGCGAAGTCGACGCACATGGGATCGCCCCCGGTGCTGTTCTCCAGCCGCCCGACGGGCACGAGCAGCCGGGACGAGCCCTCCCACGCGTCGCAGATGAAACCCCGGTCGACGGTCTCCACGGGCGGCGGCAGCAGCGAGCCGAGCGTGAGTTCCTCGGCCATCGCGGCCCGGGCGGCGGGACCGGCGGACGCGTCGATCCAGGGCGCGTAGGCGAGGGCGACATTCCCCTCGCACCGGCCCGACTTGGTCGGCGTCTGCTCGGGCCCCGCCTGGTTGATCACCGTGTCGTGGACGTACGTGTACAGCTCCTCCGGGGTGATCACCCCGTCCCGGTTCTGGTCGGCGAGGCCGGTGCTCAGCCCCTCGATCACGGCCGCCGTGAACCGGGGAGCCGACAGACTGTTGTCGAGGGTCAGCGACTCCCCCTCGTACGCGTACTCCAGCGCCGTCGACGCCGTGATCACGAACGTGCCGCGCCCGGCGAGCGCCGCCTCCACGTCCACGGGCGCGGGCGACATGGGGGAGCCCCGGTGGAAGAGCCCGCTGTAACAGCAGTCCAGCAGCACGATCTTGGTGCGGGCCTCGCACTCGTCGAGGAGCTGGTGCAGGAACGCGGCCGGGATGGCGGTGGTGTGCGGACGCTTCAACTGCGTGCCGAGCGTGGCGAAGAACAGCCGGTCGGCGTCGTTGCGGATGCCGTGGCAGGCGAAGTAGAGCAGGACGAGGTCGTCGGGGTCGCGGTTGCTGAGGACCTCCTCGACCGCGGTCTCGATCTCTTCCTTGGGCCGGTTCGGCAGTTCGCGTACGAAGTCGAAGCGGCCGATCGCCGGGTCCCGCAGCAGGGCCTTCAGCTCGGCGGCACCCCGGGCGGGCGCCCTGAGCCGGTTGAGCCCGGGATCCTGGTAGCCGTCAGTCGCGACGAGCAGTGCGATCCGGCGTCCCGCCATCGCCAACTCCCGGATCGCTGGGGGTGTTCGGGTCGACGGCAGGGGCGGTGCCCGGATCGTTCGTGGTCCCGGCCAGTGCGGCCGTCCCCGCCCCGATCCGCGCGGTCACCGCCTCGACCAGCGCCTGCTGGTCCTTGGCGGACAGGGCGCCGAACGACCCCTTCTGACCGTCGATCTCCCACTCCACCGACCGCGCCTTCGAGCGCTGCACGAAGGCGACGACGACATTGCTCACGGCCTTGAGCGCGGCGGCGGAGAAGGCGCCGCTCACCACCAGCACCGCGAGGTCGTGCCCCACGCCGGCCATCGACTTGGCGGGTGCGGCAACGGTCTTGCGCTCGACGCGGAGGAGGCCGAGGGTCCGCAGATCGCCGTACAGACTGCGGACCTGACGGTCGGTCTGCTCCGCGGTGGCCCCCGGACCCGAGTCGATCCGAAGCTCCAGCCGCACGTTCTCCTCGGGCACGTTCTCCCCTTCCCCCGACCGGCCGGGCCGCCGGCACGTGGGGTCGATCGTAACGTCCGTCACCCCATCCTCAGCAGCCGGTTCACCGCCCGCCCGAACACATACCGGGCCGCCGACTCCAGCAGACGGTCGAACAGCGACGGCAGCAGGCGTACGCGCAACTCCTCGCGCCAGACCACCCGTGAGCGGCCGCCGGGGCCCGGGCGGACCTCGATCTCCGCCCAGCCCAGGACGACCCGGCCGCGCTTCTCCAGGCGGACGAGGCCCGGGGTGTCGTCCGTCGGGGGGCGCCAGACGGTGACCTCCATACGGTCGTCGAAGGCGAGGGGGCCGATGCCCGAGCGGGCGACGAACACCGTGCCCTCGTGGGTCGGCGGCGCCGTGAGCACCGTGACGCGGGTGAGGGGGACCACGGAAGCGTGGCGGGGCCACTCCGTGAGCCGGCGCCAGGCCTCGTCGAGGGGGAGCGGCACCGTGCGTTCGAGGAGGAAGTTGACCACGGCACGATCGTAGGGAACCCGGCGGGCGGCACGGCACGATCCGGGGTCCCGCGACCCCTGTTCACAGGTGACTCACACAGATGGCCCAGTCGCGCATTCACGAGGTGACGTAGGACGGACACCGGCGGTCAATTCCTGTCGCGGCGGGGGACGGTGAGCCGCTACGCACTAACATTTGCCGCAGGAGCGGACAATCCGGCAATCCGCCCACGCTCACGGGGAGTTGTTCGTCATGCCGCTGAAGACCTACGGCGTACTGATCGCGCGGGCCATCGACGCCCGTCGCGAGGGTTCCGCCAACACCCCTCACTACCAGATCGAGTTGACGGACGATCAGGGCACGCACTACCGCGCTTCCGTCAACGTGAAGTCGCAGGAACGGCCGAACGAACTGCTCTACCTCGTCGACGACGACCTCCGGCATCCCGTCACTGCCCGTCTGGCGGGCCTGGCGAGCGGCTGGAACACCCTTCCGGCCGGGCCCGGTGGGCCGAACCTCGACTTCGTGCGCGGCAATCTCTTCGACCCGTCGAAGATGCGCGTTCTGCCGCCTGATGTGGCAGGTCCGGACAACGACCTCGCCGACCTCCTCGACCACTACGTACGACGTGCCATCGAGGATCCGGCCGCCCGCCTGTACGTCTTCGGCGAGCGCTGGGGGCCGGAGGCCGACGTCCGCGACAAGATCTTCGGCTTCCTGCCCGGCAACGGCGTCCACGACATCCATATGAACCAGGGCAACAGCCGCCGCTTCCAGGGCGACGACGGGGTCTGGCAGGACGGCGGGCTCCTCATCCGCTTCCCGGGGCAGGAGCCCGCCCAGGAGCGGTGGGTCGCCGTCTTCCTCGCCTTCCAGAGCCAGAAGTGGCACACCGACGACACCACCGGCCACGCCCTCCCTGGTACGGCTCCCGACACGGGGACGGACACCGGCGGTGGGCGTCCCGCACCGGGAACCCAGCCCGTCCGGATCGTCGCCGCCCTGGTCAACCCGCGCGGCCCCGCCCCCGAGGCCGAGACGGTCACCCTCCTCAACGCCTCACCGGCCACCGTCGACCTCACCGGCTGGCGCCTCCTCGACCGGCTCGGCCACAGCAGTCCGCTGCCACCGGTGCCGATCGCCGCGGGCGCCGCTCTCCCCGTACTGCTCACCGGCGGCGCCCAACTCGGCAACCACGGCGGCGAGATCACCCTGCTGGACGCGGCCGGCCTCAAGGTCCACGGCGTCTCCTACACCGCCGAGGACGCCGGACGCGAGGGCTGGACGGTGGTGTTCTGAGCGGGGGACCGGCCGGGCATGGCGGGCGGCACGGTTGTGCCCTCTCGACCGCTTCCGCCCCCGCACGGTGTACGGCAGCATGGGCGCGATCTCGTGACCCGTGACCTGTATCCCGTGACCTGTATCCCGGCCGGAGGGCGCCCGCGTGGACAGCCAACCGCACGACACACTCGACCAACCTGACGGAACACTCGGCCAATCCGACGACGCAGTCGATCAATCCCACGGCACAGCAGACCAACCGCACGACAAGCTCGACGAGTTGCAGCGCGACCCCTATCCCCACTACGCCCGCGCACGCGACGCCGAGGGCCTGACCTTCGTCGCCGAACTCGACGCCTGGCTGGTCGCCCGGGACGCCGACGTACGTGAAGTGCTGCGCCGCGCCGAGGACTTCTCCTCGGCCGGTTCGCTGCGCCCCGACGTCATGCCGGCACCCGCCGCCTTAGCCGTACTGGGCGGCGGCTTCGGCGGGCGGCCGGTGGTCGTCGGCGCGGACGGGGCCCAGCACCAGGAGTTGCGCGCGCCGATCGTCCGGGGCCTCTCGCCCGCCCGGGTCGCCGCGGCCGTGCCGTACGCCGCCGAGCGTGCCGCCGCCCTGGTCGACGCGTTCATGAACGGCGGACGCAACGAAGACCGTGAACACAATGGCGAGCACGTCGAGTTCATGTCGGCGTACGCCCGACGCCTCCCCGGAGACGTCATCGGCCGCATCGTCGGACTCGACCCCGTCGACATCCCGGCCGTCGTGCACGGCGGCTACCGTGCCGAGGAACTCCTCTTCCGGCCGCTGCCGGAGGACGAGCAGATCGCCGTCGCCGAGGACGTGGTCGCGACCCAGCGCATCCTCGACCGGTACGCCCGCGCCCGGCACGCCGAACCCCGCGAGGATCTCTGCACGGAGATCGTCGCCTCCGTCGCGGACGAGGGAAGCATCGAACTCACCCTCGACCAGCGCCACGAAGCCGCCTCCCACCTCCAGAACCTGCTGATCGCCGGGCACCTCACCACCACCGCGCTCATCGGCACCACGGTCCTCCACCTCCTCCGGCACCCTGACCAGTGGGAGCTGCTCTGCGCGGAACCGGACCGCATCCCGGCCGCCGTGGAGGAGGCAGCCCGATACGACACGGCCGTCCAGGGGTTCCGTCGCGTCACCACCCGCCCGGTCACCCTCGCGGGCACCGAACTCCCGGCCGGCGCCACGCTGTTCGTCGCCTACGGTGCTGCCAATCGGGATGCTGTCCGGTACCCCGGCGCGGACGAGTTCGACATCACCCGCACCCCGGCCCGCCACCTCGCCTTCGGCTTCGGCGCCCACGCCTGCCCCGGCTCCCAGCTCGCCCGCGAACAACTCCGCCTCACGCTGCGGGAGTTGACCAGCCGTCTGCCGGGCCTGCGACTGTCCGAGGACCATCCGGTCACGATGCGCCCGACGATGATCCACCGCTCCCCGCAGAGCCTCCACCTGACCTGGTGACAAACCGGGTGACCGGTGCACGGGTCTTGTTCTGACATCCGGATCTTCCCTAGGGTCCCTCAAGGGGGGTGGAAGCGCTTTCTGGTGAAAGAGGTGACCCACTCATGCCCGGAAACAGGACAAGGACGTCCTGGTGGCCTCGGAAGCAGTGTCGAATGAGGCGTCGAAAGGCGGCCCTGGCCGCAGGTCTCGCCCTCGGTGCCGTACTCACCGCCTGCTCCGGTCCGGACGGTTCGACGAGCGCGGGCGGCAAGGTCGTCCTGCGCTACACCTGGTGGGGCAACCCGGACCGGGCCGCCAGGACCCAGGAGGCGGTCGACCTCTTCGAGCAGAGGCATCCGGACGTCGACGTACAGACCTCGTTCGCCGGATACGAGGCCTACAAACAGAAGTTGGCGACCCAGGCGGCCGGCGGCGACGCCCCCGACGTCATGCAGCTCGACTACCGGATGATCGACCAGTACGCCTCGGGCGGCGTCCTCCTCGACCTCGGTGAGCAGCAAGCCACCCTGAAGACAGGGGAGTTCGACCCCGGGCTGCTCGCCACCGGCAAGCTGAACGGCAAGCAGTACGCCGTCCCGCAGGGACGCGGCACCGAGACCGTCGTCTACGACCCCACCCGGTGGAAGGAAGCGGGCCTCGAACCGCCCGCCGACGCCTCGGACGGCGGCTGGACCTGGGACCAATGGGCCGACGCCATGCGGGTGTTGAAGGAGAAGACCGGCACACCCGGCGGTACCGACCCCGGACAGAGCGAGGACGCCTTCGAGGTCTGGCTGCGCGGCCAGGGCAAGTCGTTGTACACGGAGACCCGCGAACTCGGCTTCAACGTCGACGACTTGACCCGCTGGTGGACCTTCACCGACGGACTGCGCCGCGAGGGTGTCGTCTCGTCCGCCGAGCAGACCACCCAGATCGACGGCACGGTCGAGAACACCCCGCTCGGCCGCGGCAAGGCCTTCTCCGACATGAACTGGGACGCCCCGGCCAGCGGTTACCTCGCCCTGATCCCGGACGGCATCGCCCTCGCCCCCATGCCCTCGGGCGCCGACGGCACCCCAGGCCAGTACTTCAAGCCCTCCATGTTCATGGGCATCGCCGCCGACACCGGCAGCCCCGAACAGGCTGCCCAGCTCATCGACTTCATGCTCAACGACCGTGAGGCCGCCGCGATCCTCGGTGCGACCCGTGGCATCCCCGTCAACGAGTCCATCCGCGAGGAACTCGCCCCGGAACTCAAGGACTTCGACAGCACCATCTACGCCTACCAGGCCACCCTCGAAGGCAAGCTCAACACCCCGCCCCAGGCGCCCCCTTCGGGCGACAGCGCCCTCCAGACCACCTTCCAGCGCGACTACGACCAGGTGTCGTACGAGCGCTTGTCGCCCCGCGAGGCGGCCCAGGACTACGTCACCGAGGCGAAGGCGGAGCTGCGGTCATGACCACCACCCAGATACCGACCCCCGCCCGCGCCACACAGACCCCTCCCGTGAAGCGGCCCAAGCGCCAACGCGAGGGCGCCGCCTGGGTGTTCCTGTCCCCCTGGGTGCTGGGCGCCTGCGTCCTCACCCTGCTCCCCATGGCGGTCTCGCTCTATCTCTCCTTCACCGACTACGACCTGTTCAACTCGCCCAACTGGGTGGGCCTGCGCAACTACACGCAGATGTTCACCGAGGACCCGCGCTACTGGCGCTCGGTCGTCGCGACCCTCAGCTACGTCGTCATCGCGGTCCCGCTCCAGCTCGGACTCGCCCTCGTCGTGGCCCTCGTCCTGAAGAACATGAAGCGTGGCCGGGCCTTCTACCGCTCCGCCTTCTACGCCCCCTCCCTCCTCGGCGCCTCGATGTCCGTCGCCCTCGTCTGGCGGGCGCTGTTCAACGAGGGCGGCACCGTCGACAACCTCTTCGGCACCGGCGGCTGGATCTTCAAGCCCGGCTGGGCACTTGTCACCGTGGCCCTGCTGACCGTGTGGCAGTTCGGGGCGCCGATGGTCATCTTCCTCGCCGGACTCCAGCAGATCCCGGGGGAGTTGTACGAGGCCGCCGAGGTCGACGGCGCGAGCCGATGGCGTCAGTTCCTCTCCATCACCGTGCCGATGCTGTCCCCGGTGATCTTCTTCAACCTGGTCCTCCAGACGATCCAGGCCTTCCAGGTCTTCACCCCCGCCTTCGCGGTCAGCGGCGGCAAGGGCGGACCCGCCGACTCGACCCTCTTCTACACGCTCTACCTCTACGACCGGGGCTTCGTCGCCTCCCACATGGGCTACGCGTCCGCGATGGCCTGGGTGCTGCTGATCGTCATCGGCGCCGTCACCGCCGTACTGTTCCGGACCTCGCGCTCCTGGGTCTTCTACGCCTCCGACACCGAAGGGGGCGTCCGATGACGGCCACCGTGTCCCCGACTCCCGGTGTACGCAAGCCCGTCGCGTGGCGCCGGATCGCTCTCCACCTCGGCTGTCTGGCCGCGCTCCTCGTCATGCTCTACCCGCTGGCCTGGCTGCTCGCGACCTCCCTCAAGCCCGCGAACGAGGTCATCGCCAGCCTCGACCTGTTGCCGAGCCATCTGGAGTGGTCCAACTACAAGACCGCCCTCGACGGCGTCAACGACGTCTCGGTCTGGCGCCTGCTCACCAACTCCCTGCTGATCGCGGGCGGCGCGGTCCTCGGCAACGTACTCAGCTGCTCCCTCGCGGCCTACGCCTTCGCGCGCCTGCGATTCCGCTTCCGGGGCCCGCTGTTCGCGTTCATGATCGCGACGATCATGCTGCCGCACCACGCGGTGCTGATCCCGCAGTACATCATCTTCAACCAGCTCGGCATGGTGAACACCTACTGGCCGCTGATCCTGCCCAAGTTCCTTGCCACGGAGGCGTTCTTCGTCTTCCTGATCGTGCAGTTCATGCGCGGACTGCCGAGGGAGCTGGAGGAGGCGGCGCGCATCGACGGCTGCGGCCCGTTCCGCTCCTTCTTCCTCGTCATCCTGCCCCTCACCCGCCCTGCGCTGATCACCACGGCGATCTTCACCTTCATCTGGACGTGGAACGACTTCTTCACCCAGCTGATCTATCTCTTCTCGCCGGACAAGTTCACGCTCACGCTCGCCCTCAGGTCGTTCGTGGACGCGTCCAGCACCTCCGCGTTCGGCCCGATGTTCGCCATGTCGGTGATCGCGCTGCTGCCGATCGTCCTGTTCTTCCTCGCCTTCCAGCGGTTCCTGGTGGAGGGCATGGCCAACTCCGGGATCAAGGGGTGAAGCGATGAGCGGAACGCGTACGACCCGTGAGCCGGGCGAGATCTTCGGCCCGCGCATGACCCTCTTCGCGGACGTCCTCAGCGTCGGCCTCGCCACGGCGGTCGCGAGCCTGCCCCTGCTGACCGCCCCCGCCGCGCTCTCCTCGGCCTGCGAGATCCTGCGCGGCACCCGCGAGGGCCGCCCCGCCACCGCCGGACGCTACTTCCGCCTCCTGCGGCAGCGGCTGCGCGCCGGCGACCTGATCGCCGGGCTCGCCGCCGTGACGGGCGTCCTGCTGGTGCTGGCAGACCTGGCGCTAGCCCGTACCGGCCTGCCCGGCGGACCGGCCTTCGCGGCTGTCGCCGCCGCGATCGGCGCGTACGCCGCCGTGACCGGCCTGCGCGCCTGCGGACGCCCCGAGTCGCTCACCGACTGGCCGGCCGCCGTCCGCGCCGCCGCCCGGGACACCGCCCGCGACCCGGGCGGCAGCGCCCTCGTCCTGCTCGCCCTGGCGACGGCCGCCCTGTGCGCCTGGACGCTGCTCCCGCTCGCGTTCCTGGCGCCGGGCCCCCTGGCGATGGCGCTCACGGCGATCGACGTACGCACCCCCGCCGGATAGTCCGACCGGCCTGACGCCACCGATCGCGGGCCTCGCGACTCACCGCACGATGCTCGTCGTCGAGGCCCGCGGATCCGGTCAGGCCAGCAGATGCGCGCCCAGGCCCTCGCCCGGGAGGGCGCCCGGAAGGACGTACGCCACCGCCGAACCCCGATGCTCGGTGAAGCGGCTCAGTTCGTCCGTCGCCGCCATCCGGCGCTGGACGCGTGCGAACAATGCCGGGTCCCGCATGAAGGCGAGGAACAGCAGGCCCCGGTCGTCCGGTCCGGCGTCGTAGCTGTAGCTCCGGCGCAGCATCCGGGCGCCCGCGTCCAGCTGTGGACCGGCCGCCCGTACGTGCGAGCGCGGCGGGATCACGACGTCTTGCCCGTGCCCCAGCGGCGCCCCGCTCGCACGCTCCCGGCCGACGACCTCCTGCTGCCGCCGCGTACCGAGCCGCGCGAGCCCGCCCACGTCGACGTGGATCCGCCGTACGACGAGGAACGTGCCGTCGTTCGACCACACCCAGCGCTCGCACTCCTCGGGAGTCGGGTTCTCCGTGCCGTGCTCGAAGCCGAGTTGGTCGCGCGGTGTCTGCCCGGCCGGCGTCGGCGGCAGGAACCCGGTCTGCCGCCATCGCGGGCGCAGGGTGTCGCCCGCCAGCCGGGTCAGCGCGCTCGCGGCGGCCCGGGTGACACTGGGATCGTCGGCGCAGAGCTGGAGCACCAAGTCCCCGCCGCTGTAGGCAGGGTCGAGCCGGTCGTAGGGCAACGGCGGCAGCTCGCGCAGGCCATGCGGCGCGGCGACACAGAGGAGTTGGGGCAGCCGGGGACCGATCCCCACGGTCGCGGTGAAGCGGGACTTCCCGGCTGATCCTTCAAGTTCCGTTGCTCGTACGGGACTTGGTGGCCGGAGTTCGCCGTCCAGGGTCTCCGCCAGTGCCCGTGTCCAGCGGCCGAACACCTCCCGCAGGGCACGTACGCCGCCTGCTCCCCTTACCGCAGGGGCGAGGTCGTACGCCGTGACGAGTGCGGCGGACTGCTGCGGGGTCGTCACTCCGGCCTGGCGCGGGCCCCGGAAGCGGAACGCGGGTGGACCGGCGGCGGCAGGGGGACGGGAGCGTGACTCGCCGGTGCAGCCGGAGGTGGCCGCGGCGAGGGTGGCGAGGGCTGCGGCGCGGGTCAGAACGTCCCGGCGGGCGGGGGTCGACGTGCCGTCGGGCGTGGGGGAAGCGGTATGTGCTGTCATGAGAGTGAAAGGGATGATACATCCATGATCACGCCAAAGATTCCCTTTCCGGGAGTCAGACGAACGTCACCTCCGCCGTGGCGTGTTGCTCCTCGCGAGCGGTACTGACGCGCAACTCGGCTCCCTCGCCCGTGAGTTGGCCCTCGGCCAAGAGGTGCTTGCCGGCGAAGGTCGGGTGCCGTAGCCGGTAGGACAAGGAGCGGACCCGGCGCTCCGGGGCGTTGCGGCGGGCCAGTTCGAGCATGAGCAGTGCCAGCAGTGGGCCGTGTACGACCAGGCCCGGATAGCCCTCCGTGTCCTGGCAGTACGGAGTGTCGTAGTGGATGCGGTGGGCGTTGGCGGTGAGCGCGCTGAAGCGGAAGAGGAGGGTCGGGTCGGGCTGGAGGCGTAGGTGCCAGGGGCTTGTCGGGGCAGGTGCGCTGTCGGTGGGTGTCTCGGCGTACCGCCTGGCGGGGGCGCGGCCCGACCGGTAGACGATGTCCTGTTCCTCGACGACGCACGTACGGCCGTACTGCCGGAACTCGCGGCGTTCCGTGACGAACAGGAGTTCCCCCGTGCGGCCTTGCTTCGGCGTGACCGCGCTCAAGCTGCTGATCCGCTCGGCCGGTTCACCGAGGCGCAGCGGCTCGGCGATCTCACAGCGTCCGCCGGCCCACATCCGCTGCCGGTCGGGGATGGGTGGCAGGAACAGCGCGTCCCGCAGGTGTCCGTCGGGGCCGAGTGCGAGCTGGGGTGGCCAGTGCAGGAAGTAGAACCACTGCCACAGCGGCGGCAACGGGTCCCCGGCCCCGGCGACCGCCTCGGGCAGATCGAGAAGCGCGGACATGGCTGCAACCGGGCCCGGCGGCAGCGGGTCCTCGTCCCTGACCGGCTCGGGGTGCCAGGACTCGACGTACGAGGCCAGCGGGACGGGGGAGGCGGGAGGCATGGTCGGGGAGGTCCTTCCGGATCGAGATGCCGGGCGTCTTGGCGGGAGACGGGATTGGTCCTGGAGTCCGTCGGCGGTCTCTGGTGCACTCTTTGTCGTGGAATTGACCAGCGAGAAACTGCGTCTTCGTGTCGACGGTGTGGGTGCCGGTGGAGTTGGAGTCGGAGTCGGTGTCGAGATCGCCGCCATCCGTCGCGGCGGAGAAAAACACGCCCCCATTGTCTTTCTGCACGGCTTCGGTTCGACGAAGGAGGACTACGCCGACCTCGCGTACCGGCCCGAATTCGCCGGGCGGCCGTTCCTCGCGTACGACACGCCGGGATGCGGGGACAGTGCATGCGACGACCTGGCGGGGATGTCGATTCCGTTCCTGGTGAAGACCGCCCGGGCCGTACTCGAAAGCCTCGGAATCCGACGATTCCATCTCGTCGGCCATTCCATGGGTGGGCTGACCGGGCTGCTGCTGGCGCACGAGGAACCGGGCCGGGTCCTGAGCTTCGTCGACATCGAGGGCAATCTCGCCCCCGAGGACTGCTTTCTGAGCAGGCAGATCCTCACCCACGCGACGGACGACCCCGAGACCTTCCTCGCCGACCTCACCGAACGGGCCCGCCACGCACCCTCCCTCGCCAGTGCCCTCTACGCGTCGAGCCTGCGCCGCAAGGTCCGCCCCGGGGCCGTACGCGGAATCTTCGAGTCGATGGTCGAGTTGTCCGACCACGGCGACCTGATGAAGAAGTTCCTGTCGCTTCCCTTTCCGCGCATGTTCATGTACGGCGAACAGAACGCGTCCCTTTCCTATCTGGGCGAGTTGGCTTCGGGTGGTGTGGAACTGGCGGAGATTGCGCACAGTGGGCATTGGCCCATGTATTCCAACCCGGTGACGATGTGGGAGCGGATCGCCGATTTCCATGCCCGGATCAGCTGAGGAAGTCCTGGACCAGTTTGCCGGCCTCGTCCCGGCACTCCTCGAAATACGCGTGCCGGGCGCCGGCGAACAGGTGCGTCCTGGTGTCCGGGATGCGGGCGGCGAGCAGCGGGACGTTGTCCGGCGGGGTGAGGCGGTCCTCGGCGCCGTGCAGGATCAGGGTCGGCGCGGTGATCAGGTGGAGCGCCTCCCAGGCGTCGTGCGTGTTGCTGGCGATCAGATGGCCGTGGCGGGCGTGCGGGGGCATGTCCGGATCGCCGAGGGTGGCGTACGGGCCGGGGTGGCCGGCGAGCCAGCCGGGGGAGTACATCAGGTCGATCAGCGCACTCCGTACGGCGGCCGGGGCGGGCCGGGCCAGGGCGCGCCGTACGGAGACGTCGCGCTCTACGGCGTACGGCCCGCCGGGGGAGGTGCAGCCCAGGACGAGTCGTCGGACCCGGTCCGGGTGGCGGGCGGCGAGCCACTGGGCGACCCGGCCGCCCATGGACGTTCCGTAGACGTCCGCGCGCTCCACGCCCAGGTGGTCGAGGATGGCGATCGCGTCCTCGGCGAACTGCTGGGTGGAGTAGCCCTGTTGGGGTTTGTCGCTGGCGCCGGTGCCCCGGTGGTCCATGGTGATCGTGCGGTGCGTGGCGTCGAAGTCCTCGCGCGGGCCGTCCCACCAGTGGTGGTTGTTGGCCTGGCCGGCCAGGAGCAGGAGGGAGCGGGCCGTATCGTCATGAGCGCCTTGGTGCTGATAGGCGAGGGCCGTGCCGTCCTGGGCTCGGGCGACGGCGTGGAGTCGGCGGCTGGCGGTGTCTGTCATTGGTTCCAACGTCCTTCTTCCACTGCTGAGTTGATACGGCCGACCAGTTCCCGCGCGACCACCTCCACGGCCGGTGGTGTCCGGCCGGACCTCGACGTGGCGAGCACGATCGACCGCCACACCTCGGGCTCGCACAGCGGCGCCGCGCTCAGCGTGCCCTGGGCGACGTCCTCCGCGATGCCCACGCCCGGCAGGACCGTCCAGCCGTGCCCGGCCAGCACCAACTGCTTCTGTACGCGCATCGAGTTGGTCTGGACGGCGATGTCCAGGGCCGCCCCAGCCCGCGCCGCCGCTCCGTCGATGAGGGTGCGCAGGGCGTGGCCGGCGGCCGGCATGACCAGGGGGTGCGCGGCGGCCTCGGTGAACGGGACGGGCCGGTCGGCGCGGAGTCCGGCGGCCGGGGGAGCGACCGCCCACAGGCGTTCCCGTACCAGCGGAAGGGCGTTGAGGGACGGGGTGCTGTCGAGGTTGTAGAGCAGGGCCAGGTCGAGGTCACCCTCGTCGAGCCACTGCTGGAGGTGCCCGGAGTAGGCGGTCAGCAGACGCAGTTCGACGCCCGGGTGGTCGCGGGTCACGGCCGACACCAGCGGCTCGGCGAGCAGGTCGCCGGTGCTCTCCAGGAGGCCGACGGTGACGATGCCGGTCACCTCGCCGGGGGTCGGCTGGATCTCGGCACGGGCGCGTTCGAGTTCGCCGAGGGCGCGTCGGGCGCGGTCCACCATGATCGTGCCGGCCTGGGTGGGGCGCATGCCCTGCCGGGTCCGTTCGAAGAGGGGGACGCCCAACTCCTCCTCCAGCGTGCGGATCTGGCGGGTGACGGCCGGCTGCACGAGGCGCAGCAGTTCGGCGGCGCGGGTCACGCTGCCCACCTCGGCCACGGTGACCAGCGCCCTGAGCTGCTTGACGTCCACGGGTGAGCCTCCGGTGCCCGTTCGGTGCGCGTGCGGCGCGTCATGCGCGGCACGCATGGAGCCATCACGTATTGCTATTTCACTTGCGGTCGCATGACCATTCATGATGGTACGCCCGGGGTGCGGGCGAGGCAGACGAGGGAGCGGAACCGTATGAGCGCACTCGACACACTGTCCGAGGACGAGCGGTCCGTCGTCGGTACCGTGCGTGACTTCGTCGACAAGGACGTCAGGCCCGTCGTGCGCGAACTCGAACACGCCGACACCTACCCCGAGGCCCTCATCGAACGGATGAAGCGGCTCGGTGTCTTCGGGCTGGCCGTCCCGGAGGAGTACGGCGGCACCCCGGTCTCCACCCCCTGCTATGTCCTGGTCACCGAGGAACTCGCCCGTGGCTGGATGAGCCTGGCCGGGGCCATGGGCGGGCACACGGTGGTCGCCAAGCTGCTCGTCGCCTTCGGCACGGAGGAGCAGAAGCGCCGTTGGCTGCCCCGGATGGCCACCGGTGAGGTCCGGGCGACCATGGCCCTGACCGAGCCGGGCGGTGGCTCCGATCTGCAGGCCCTGCGGACGGTCGCCCGCCGAGACGCCCACGGCGACGGTTACGTGGTCAACGGTGCGAAGACCTGGATCACCAACTCCCGGCGCTCCCAGCTGATCGCCCTGCTCTGCAAGACGGACCCGGACGCCCGACCCGCCCATCACGGCATCTCCGTCCTCCTCGTCGAGCACGGCCCCGGACTCACCGTCTCGCGTGATCTGCCCAAGCTCGGCTACAAGGGCGTCGAGAGCTGCGAGCTGACCTTCGAGGACCACCGGGCACCAACGGACGCCCTCCTGGGCGGGGTTGAGGGCAAGGGCTTCGCCCAGATGATGAAGGGCCTGGAGACCGGACGCCTTCAGGTCGCCGCCCGTGCGCTGGGCGTCGGCCGGGCGGCCTTCGAGGACGCCCTCGCCTACGCTCGGCAGCGCGAGTCGTTCGGCAAGCCGATCTGGCAGCACCAGTCCATCGGCAACTACCTCGCCGACATGGCGACTTCGCTCACCGCCGCCCGCCAACTCACCCTCTACGCGGCCCGGGAGGCGGACGCGGGCCGACGGGTCGACATGGAGGCGGGCATGGCCAAGCTGTTCGCCTCGGAGACCGCGATGCAGATCACCCTCAACGCCGTCCGGATCCACGGCGGTTACGGCTACTCCACCGAGTTCGACGTCGAACGCTACTTCCGCGACGCGCCGTTGATGATCGTCGGCGAGGGTACGAACGAGATCCAGCGGAACGTGATCGCGAGCCAGTTGGTGAAGCGGGGCGGACTCGACAACTGAATCCGACCCGACGTCATGAGCCATGGCCCGTCTGTTCCCTGAGGCCGTAGAGGTCGAGGGTGGAGACACCGGCGCGGATGGCGGCGAGGGCCCGGCGCTCGTCGGCGACCCGGGCGTCCGAGGCGTCGAGAGTCGCGGGCACGTCCGCCGCCGGTACGACGACCACCCCGTCCGCGTCACCGACGACCAGGTCACCGGGCCGGACGACCACTCCGCCCACCCGGACCGGTACGCCGAACAGCCCCGGGTGCTCCTTGCCGGTGCCGACCACCGTGACGTGCGGTGCGAAGACCGGGAAACCCAGCTGCGCCTGCTCGGCCACGTCCCGTACCCCGCCGTCCACGACCAGCCCGAGCAGGCCGCGCTGCTGGGCGGCCACGGCGAGGATCTCGCCCCAGTGGCCGTGCGCGGCACCCTGCAGATCGACGACCAGGACACTGCCCGCCGGCGCCTCGGCGACCGCACGGTGCAGCGCCAGGTTGTCCCCGCCGACACCCTGCACGGTGAACGCCGGCCCGGCCACCCTGGCCCCGGACCAGACGGCACGGAGTACGGGGGTACAGGCGCGGGCGTACGAGGAGGACGCCTCGTAGAGGGTGGCGGTGCTGTGGCCGCGCGCGGCGTCGGAATCCGTACCCGTGCCCGCTCTCGTACCCGTGTCCGTCATGACTGCCTCGTCTGGAGCTGGTGGTAGCCCAACTGCTCGCGGGCCGCCCGCAATGTGCTGCCCGCGCGCACGGCCGCGACGATGTCCGCCTCGACGCGTTCGATCCGCTCCGCGCTCTCCGTGATCTGTTCCGCGTCCGCCGCCGGGACGGCGACCACTCCGTCCGCGTCGGCGCATACGAGGGTGCCGGGCCGGATGTTGATGCCGGAGATCGTGACCGGCTCGTTGACGGCCGTCAGACGCACCCGGTCCTTGCCGGTCCGCATGAAACGGCCCCGGGTGAACAGCGGGTAGGTGTGGGTGAGCGATGCCGACACGTCTCGGCAGACACCGTCGATCACGGTGCCGGAGATGCCGCGTACGGCCGCGATCCCGGTCATGATGCCGCCCCACACGGTGACGTCGGTGCGTCCGCCGTTGTCGATGACGATCACCGCGCCCGGCGGTACGTCGTCGAGGAAGTCGCCGACCGTGCCTCGGCCCGTGGTGTCGTCGAGCGGTGCGTAGCGCACGGTGAAGGCGGGGCCGACGGCCCGGAAGCCGTTGGCGAGGGGAGCGAGGCCGTGGACCGCGCCCGGGATACCGGCCCGGTCGAGGGCGTCCGAGACGGCCGCGGTGGGCAGGACGCGGAGCCGGCGCAGGACGTCGGCGTCGGTGTCGTACGTCATCGGGTGCCCTCCGTTCCGGCCAGGCGGGCGTCGCGCATCGCGCGGGGGAGCGGGATGCCAGCGCGTACGTCGGCCTCGATGGCCGCCTCGCGTTCGGCGAGGCGTCGCGCGGTCTCCAGTACCTGCGGGGCCCGCTCGCGGGGTACGACCACGACGCCGCCCTCGTCGGCCAGCACCACGTCACCGGGGTGGACGGTCACCTCGCCGAGGGCGACGGGCTCGCCGGTGGACCTCTGGCGGAGGCGTCCGCGTGCCGTCGCGGGCACCTGGGCGCGGGCGAAGACGGGGAAGCCCAGCTGGCGGGCCTGGCCCACGTCCCGGCAGGCGCCGTCCGTGACGACGCCCCGGACGGAGCGCACCGAGGCGCCGACGCTCAGGATGCCGCCCCACGAAGAGACGTCCGTACGGCCGCCGTTGGCGACGACCACCACGTCGTACGGCCCTGCGGCGGCGATCGCGTCCGTGTGGATGTGGGCGCCGGCGCCGGTGTGTTCGTCGGTCAGTGATTCGAGTTCGACGGTCACCGCGAACCCGGCCACTCTCGGACAGCCCCACATGGGCCGGAGGCCGCCCTGCCCCGGTGGCAGACCGCAGGCGTCCAACGCATCGGAGACCGTGGCGGTGTCCAGTGCTGTGAACTGGGTCAACAGGGTCGCTTCAGGTGTCGTGGCGGTTGTCATGGCCCTCAGTCAAACAAGACCGATTCATATACTGAAGGTCTGGTTTCCTCTCTCTTTGATATGCACAGCGACTGAAGGAGGCGGGTGAAGTGACTGACGACATGTGGAGCGAACGATGATCGAGGTACGGCAGGCCCGCTATTTCCTGGCCGTCGCGGAGACCCTCCACTTCGGCCGTGCCGCCGAGCAGCTCGCCATGTCGCAGCCGCCCCTGAGCCAGGCGATCCTCCAGCTCGAACGACGCCTGGGCGTCCGGCTGTTCGACCGCAGCGGACGTCAGGTCACGCTCACCGAGACCGGCCGGGCGTTCGCCGCCGAGTGCCGCACGCTGGTGGCCGCCGCCCGGCACGCGGAGGAGGTCGCGACGCAGGCCGAGGCCGGCCTGGTCGGCACCCTGCGCGTCGGCGTGGTCACCTCGGCGCTCAGCGAACCCCTGCTGGGCACCCTCGCCGCCTTCCGGCAGGCCCGCCCGCGCGTCGAACTGCGGATCACCGAGTGGGACACCGGATCGGCCCAACAGGCCCTGCTCCAGCACGAGATCGACATCGCGGTCGTCCGGCCCAGCGCACCGGTCCGTGGGCTGCGCGCCCGTCCCTGGCGTCACGACGAGTTCGTGATCGCCCTTCCGCCGGACCACCCGCTCGCCGCAGACGCCCCGCACCCCGTCGACCTCGCCCGTTTCGCCGACGAACCCTGGGTGTGGCTGCGCCGCGAGGCCTCACCGGACTACCACGACCAGCTCATGGCCACCTGCCGCAGAGCCGGACTCACCCCCGACGTACGCCACCTCGCCCAGTCGATCCTCACCCAGCTGGCGATGGTGAGGTGCGGCCTGGGCGTCACCCTCGTCCCGAACGTCACGGCCGCCTCGACGGAACCCCCGGTCCCGTTCCGGCCCCTCACCGACCGCGCCGACCTCGTCGAACTCTCACTCGTGTCGCGGGACGGCGGTACGGAGGAACCCCTGACCCGGGAGTTCCTGCACATCGCCGAGATCGCCGACAACGCCGGGTGACGGGACGAGCCCCGGAGGGCCGGTCATGTCACGCGAGGGCCCGCCGCGCGACAGCCACCCCCGCCCGCAGCGCAGCCACCGGATCCGGTGCCTCGTCCAGCTCGATGAGCACCGTGCCCGCGCCGGGTGTGCGGGACATCGCGTCGGCCCAGCCGGGCCAGTCCACGATGCCCGTGCCCAGTTCCGTCATGTAGGGCTGCTGCTGGGCGAACACCGTGTCGTCGATGGTGAGTTCGACGTCGATCGGCCGGACCGCGTCCTTCCAGTGCGCCAGTGCGATCCGCTGCGCGTGCCGACGCGCGACGGCCACCGGATCCCCGCCGCCGAGCGCGATGTGGCACGAGTCCGGGCACAGCCACACATAGCGCGGGTCGGTCAGCGCCATGAACAGGTCGATGTCCCGCTCGTACCAGAGCGTGCTGTTGGACTCCGTGTGGAAGGCGAGCCGCACCCCGTGCCGGGTGACCGCGTCGCCGACCGCGTGGGCGATGTCGGCCATCCGGGACATGTACGCCGCGTCGACGAAGAAGGGCGGGCGCGTCCCGAACGTCGTGCGCATGGGCAGCCCGGCGATCAGCAGGTCCGCCCCGACCTCGGCGAGGAAGGCCGCGCGCCGCTCGGCGTCGGCGACGATCGCGGGCAGGTTGTCGCCCTGCCGCCAGTCGGGGGCGTCGCTCCCGGCCACGAAGGCGCTCACCACGCCCAGTCCCCGTGCCTCCAGCGCGCGCCGGAACGAGGACGCGCTGCCGAACGCCCGCAGGGCCGACTCGATGTCGCCGGGCGCGAAGGTCAGCTCGATACCGGTGACCCCGGCCTCGGCCAGCGCGTCCAGTACCCGCTCCCAGAAGCCCACGGGGTCGCCGAGCGCCAACTCCCGTACGGAGTCCGCGGTTTCGAGGCCCCAGAACGCCGGGTGGTAGAAGGTGATGACGTCGGTGGCGAACCGCGGTTCGGCGTGGGCGGTCGGCGGAGTCACTCCGCACCCCCACGGGCGTTGTAGACGACCACACCGTCGGCGTCGACCGCGCCCCGGTAGTTCCGGAACACGGCGAGCGCCTCCTCCCGCAGCACGTCCTGTATGACCTTGATGCCACGCGCCTCGAACTGCTCGGCCCAGTCCGCGCCCAGCGGGCCCTCGTCGAACGTGGTGATCTCCTCCAGTTCCGGTCCCTCGCCCGCGACCACCAGACCACGTACCCCGGACCACAGGGTGGCGCCGTAGCACTGCACGCACGGACGCCAGTTGACGACCAGCTCGTGCGCCGCCAGGCCGTCGCCGCCCAAGTCCCAGCCGCCGACGGCCGTTTGGGCCAGCCCGAGGGCGACGACCTCGGCGTGCGCGCTGGAGACACCGGAGGCGAGCACGACGTTCACGCCGACCGAGACGATCCGGCCGGTGTCCTGCTCGGCGACGAGTGCCGCGAACGGACCGCCGTTGCCCTCACGCCAGTTGCGGTCCGCCAGACGGTGCACGAGACGCATCCGGTCGTCGCGGTCCGGGACGACGCCGGGCACGTCCGCCAACTCGTCGTCGATCCAGGCCGGCAACGCCACCCGGTATTCCCTCGCGATCTCGATCACGGTACAACTCCCTTGCGAAGTACGGCAGTTCTGTAGAGGTCAGTGCGCGGTGAGCGCGGTGCGGTGTGCCACGACGGCACGGGCCGCCCGTACGGCCGTCACCGCGCCCGTGAGGGTGACGTTGGCGGCCATGGCCGTGGGGATCACGCCGTTGCCGGCGAGGTACAGGTTGTCGAAGCCCCACACCCTGCCGTCCGGGTCGCACACGCTGGTGCCGTCGTCGGCCGTACCCGAGCGGACCGTGCCGGTCACGTGCAGCGACGAGCCGGGCGGGAGCAGCGCCGACTCGGTTGCCGGGTCGAACGGGCCGAACTCCTCGGCGATCGCCCGGACTTCGTCCAGCGCGCGCCGGAGCAGTGCCCGGTCGGCGTCGGAGTAGGCGAACTCGACGCCTATGCGCGGCAGTCCGGCGAGGTCGGTGGCCGACTCCGAGAACACGAGCCGGTTCTCGGGACGCGACTCCACAGGGACGTACAGCGCGAGGCCCACGTTGTGCGCGAGGGGGCGGCCGGCCTCGTCCACGTACGTCCGGTTCATGATCTGGCCGTGGAACGGCTGTGCCGCTCCGTTGCGCGGCAGCCAGAGCGAGTCCGTGCAGAACTCGCCGACGCGGGCCAGTGGCAGGGCGTCGAGGGCGATGCCGAACCGGTCGAGGTCGAGCAGCACTCGGCCGGTGACGAAGGCGTGCTCGTTGAGGTGGCGGCCCAGGGCGTCGGGGCGGATGCCCGAGGCGAACAGGAGCTGCGGGGTGCGCAGCGCGTCGGCGCACACCACCACGGTGTCGGCGCGGAGTTCGGACTCGGCGCCGTCGATGACGCGGCGGAGTCGGGCGCCCGCGACCCGGCCGTCGTCCTCCGACGCGATGAGCGAGGTCGCGAGGGTGCCGGTGACCAGGGTGAACGCCGGGTCCCCGCCGGTCGCGATCGGGGGGAAGATCGTGCCCGGGGCGGTGCGCGGCAGGGGGCCCGAGGCCGTCGCGGTGACCGCCATCGGCATGGGCTGCGGGCGCCGGTCGTGGGGTCCGGTGCCGTCGTAGCGCCGGCGCAGGACGTCGAGGACCAGTTCGCCGACCTCGGTCGGGCCGATCGGGGCGGGCGTGACCGCCAGCATCCGGTGGGCGGTGGCCAGATCCGCCGCCCAGCCTGCCGGGTCGCCGAAGTCGAACACCTCGTCCCCGGCGGGCCACGGCGTCGCGGCCGTCCAGTGCACCCCCATGCCGCCCGCGTTCCACGCCAGCGCCGTCGCGGGCATCGCCTCGGCGTCCTCACCGAAGGCCAGCGCGTGGAACATGCCCGGCGCCAGGGCGTCGAGGCCGTCCGCGACCTCGCGCACCACCTCGGCGCCCGTGTACATGCCCTGGATGCCGGAGGTGACCTGCTCGTTGTAGCGCTCCCACAGGACCGGGTCGTCGACGTCGTGCAGATGCACACCGGGGGCCGTACCGATCGCCTCGCCGCCGTCGACCATCGTGATGCGCAGCGCCGGATCGGTGTCCCGCAGCAGCCGGGCCACGACGGCTCCCATGATGCCGCTGCCGACGACGAGGACATCGGTGTGGGGGGTGTCGGTCACAGTGAAGCTCCATGTCTTGTACCGCGGTTGGTGCTGAGAAGAGTGAGAGGTGGGCGCGCTACGCACTGTGGACGAGGGGGCCGAACAGCTCGGTGTCCATACGGTCGAGGGCCAGCTTGACGGCTCCGACGAGCGGGGCGTCGCGGCCCAGGAGCGTGGCACGCAGTTCGACGGCGGGGTTGCGGGCCTCGCGCAGCGCCGCGCCCACCCGGGGCAGCAGCATGTCGGCCGCCTCCTCCAGGCCGCCGCCGAGCACGATGAGCGAGGGCGCGACGGTCCACGACAGGGTCGTGAGGATCGACGTGATGTGCTCCACGAGCTCGTCGACCTCGCCCAGCGCGGTCGCGTCACCCTCGCGGGCCGCCTCGAACCGGCCGAGCGCGACCGCGCGTTGGGCCGGATCGGGTGAGGTGAGCCAGGCCACCGGGTGGTTCTCGACCGAGTTCGCCGGGATCGAGGCCGCCTCGACGATCTCACCCGCGGCGCCGTCGAGACCCCGGTGCACGGCCCCTCGGATGAGGATGCCGAGTCCGGTCCTGTTCCCGAGCATCGCCCATACGACGTTGTCGTGGTCGCCGGCCACGCCCCGCCAACGTTCCGCGAGGGCACCGAGGTTGGTGTCGTTGTCCGCGAACCACGGTACCCGGATGCGTCGCGTGAGCTCCTCGGGCAGGTTCACGCCTTCCCACCGCGTCGTGTGGACCAGTCGGCGTACGACTCCGTCGTCGTCGATGGCACCGAGGCCCGCGACCGCGCCGGCCCGCAGCCGGTCCACCGACCCGCCCGCGTCGTCGAGCGCCTCCAGCACCAGTGCAGCCACGTCGTCCAGGGTGGCCTGGGGATCCTGGTAGGCGCGCAGCGGCCGGTGGGCCCGGCCGAGGATCCGGCCGCGGACATCGGCGACGACCGCGGACGCGCCCGAGGTGGTGATCTGCGCCGCCGCCAACAGGGCGTGTTCGGCCCGGAGTTCGTAGCGTCGGGCGGGGCGTCCGGCGCAGCCGCTGGTCGGTACGCGCTCCAACTCCGTCACCCAGCCCGCCTCGACGAGCGAGTCCAGGATGAGTTCGATGGTGCGGCGCGAGAGACCGGCCCGCTCGGCGAGCGCGGTCAGCGTCATAGGCTCGGCCGAAACCGCCAACGCCCTCAGGATCACTGAGGTGTTGACGCGCCGGACCGCGGTCTGGTTCATGCCGTTCATCCCGGACCTCAGCATGCCTCCACCACCCTGGACACCGCCCGTACGACGGGATCGAACACGCCCGTGGTGTCGGCCACGATCGCCGCGCCGGGCCGACCGTACTCGCGCGCCGGATCACCCGGCCCACCGGTCGCCCGTGCCCAGCCCGGCTCCCGGCCGTGGACGAAGCCGACGAGATCGGTGTGCGTGGTTGTGGCCAACTCCGTGGGCGGGTACGGCCCGAGCGCCTCCGCGCAGCCCGGTGCGTCGAGCAGGTCGAAGAAGAACGGGATGTCCACGCAGTGCGCGGAGCCGCCGAGCACGGGGGAGGGCCACTCGAAGGAGTACAGCCAGGTACCGGCGTCCGCGTCACGACGCGCCGCCGCCACGCGTGGACAGGCGGCGCGGAACAGGGTGTCCGTCACCCGGGTGCCCGCCGCGCGGCGGGCGGCCAGTTCGGCGGGGCTGTACGGGCTCGGGTGCGCGTTCTCCGGCGCGGCACCGCAGTCGAACTCGTCGCCCGTCGCGCCGAGCAGCAGAGGTACGTCGTGTCCGTGCCGCGTGAGCCCGTCGGCGACCGGTACCGGCAGGATGTCGTCGCCGACGATCGGGCCCAACGGGAGGATGTCGGCGCCGAGTTCGTCCCGCAGGGCGACCACGGCCTCCTGGAGTTGCTCCTCGGTACGGCTGTCGAACCCGGCCCGCGTAGGCGGCACGCCCACCCGCTCCCCGAGCCGCTCGACGAACTCGCGGGCGACGACTCCGTCCCCGTCGAAGAGGCCACCCGACAGGCTGACCGCCCGCTGGAAGAGGCCGCTCGCTGCGGGCGACGAGAGCAGTGCGAGCACCGCCGCGCCCCCGGCCGACTGACCGGCGACGGTGACCCGGCCCGGATCGCCGCCGAACGCCCCGATGTTCTCCTGGACCCAGTCGAGCGCGAGCAACAGGTCGCGCAGACCGAGGTTGGTGGGTACGCCGTCCAGCAGGGCGAATCCGTCGACGCCCAGCCGATAGCCGACGGTGACGCAGACGACGCCGTCCCGGGCGAAGGAACGGCCGTCGTACCAGGGGCTCGCCGGGCTGCCCGCGAGGAAGCCACCGCCGTGGATCCACACCAGGACCGGGCAGGACACGTGATCGTCGGCCGGGGCGGGAGCCGGTGCGACGACGGAGAGGTTCAGGATGTCGTCGCCGGGCACCGACGGCTCCGGAATCGTGGTCGTGGCGAACAGCGGAACGCGCTGCGAGGTGGGCCCGGGCCGGGACGCGTCGAACGGCTCCGGGAACCGGTCGCGTCGGACCGGCGCCGCGAACCGCTGTACGCCGGTGGGCTGTTGGGCGTACGGGATGCCGAGGAAGCGCTGTACGGGACCGGTGCGACGGCCGACGACGGGACCGGCGGGGGAGTGCACGGTGACGGCGATGTCGGCGGCGTCGTTCACGGCGGTCACCGCATGCCCGATCCGGAGATGCCCTGGACGAAGTAGCGCTGGAGGAACAGGAAGAGCACCAGTACCGGCAGCATCACGACGATCGCGCCGGCGAGCAGCAGGCCGTAGTCGGTGACGTGGGCGGCGGCCTGGCTGGTCGCGGCGAGGCCCACCGGGAGCGTGTAGGTGTCCATGCTCTGGGCGACGATGAGCGGCCAGATGAAGTTGTTCCACGAGGTGAGGAACGACATGATCGTGATCGTCGCGACCGCCGGGCCGGCCAGCGGCAGGAAGATCCGGAAGAAGATCCGGAACTCGCCCGCGCCGTCGATCCGCGCCGCCTCCAGCAGTTCGTCGGGGACGGACATCGCGTACTGCCGCATGATGAACACCGACAGCGGCAACGCGACGCCGGGCAGGGCGATTCCGGTCAGGGTGTCCGCGAGCCCCATGTCCACGGTGAGCACGAACTGCGGGACGAACACCGTGGTGAGCGGCACCATCATCGCCGCCATGACCGCGCCGAACGCGAGCCGTTTGCCCGCGAAGTCGAGCTTGGCGAGCGCGTAACCGGCGGCCGATGCGGCCACGATGTTGCCGGCCACCACTAGGGCGGCGACCACGACGCTGTTGGCGAGGAACTGCCCAAAACCCTCGGTTCGGAACAGCCGGGTGAAGTTGTCGAGGGTGACGTGGTGCGGGAGCCAGGCGCCGGGGTCGGAGCGGATCTCGTCGAGGCTGCGCAGCGAGCCGCTGGCCACCCAGACGAACGGGAGCAGGGTGAGCAGCGCGCAGAGCACCAGCGCGCCGTACAGCAGCGGGCGGGCGAGGGAACGGCGGGGCGCGGCGGCCAGGTCGGTGGTCGCGTGGGCGTTCGCCGGTGCGGCGAGGGCGGTCATGTGCGGGACCTCAGCAGTCGGAACTGGACGATGCTCACCAGGGCCACCAGCAGCAGCATCACGAAGGACGCGGCCGAGGAGACCCCGAACTCGCCCGAGCCGAACTGGCGGTAGGTGTACAGCGCCATCGACTCGGTGGAGCCCAACGGGCCGCCGTTGGTCAACAGATAGGGCTCGTCGAACACTTGGAGGTAGAAGACGGTCAGCAGGACGGAGACCATGAGGGTGGTGGGCAGCAGCAGGGGGAGCGTGATGTGCCTCAACTGCCGCCAGCGGCCCGCCCCGTCGAGGGCGGCGGCCTCGTACACGTCCTGCGGGATCGCCTGCAGTCCGGCGAGGAACAGGACCATCGCGGTGCCGAAGTTGCGCCAGATGCCGAGCAGGATGACGACGGGCATCGCCAGGTTCTGGTCGTCCAGCCAGTTCGGTCCGGCGAGGCCGACCGCGCCGAGCACCTTGTTGACGGTGCCGTCGGCGTTGAAGGCGTACTGCCAGATCAGGGCCACCGCCACGACGTTGGTGACGACCGGCGCGAAGAAGACCGTACGGAACACCCCGCGCAGCCGCCGGATGCCGGAGTTCAGCGCGAGCGCCAGCGCGAATCCGATGCCCATGGTCAGCGGCACCCCGACGACCACGAAGACGGCGGTGTTCAGGATGTCCCGCAGGAAGCTCTCGTCCTGGAACAGCCGGAGATAGTTCTCCAGCCCGGTGAAGTTGACCGCGAACGGGTGCCGCAGGTCCGCGCCCCGGAGGTCGGTGAGGCTGAACCCGAGCGCGGCGACGGTGGGGATCGCCGTGTAGAGCAGGAACACGACACCGAACGGCGCGAGGAACAGCCAGGCGACGGCGGTTCGCCGACCGCCCCGGGGGCTTCGGGTGCTCCGGGAGCGGCGCGCTCGGCGCGGCGCCCCCGGACTGATGGTGGTCATCGTCGGCGGCTCACTTCGCGCCCGTGCCGAGGCTGTCGGCGTACGACTGGACGTTCGCGGCGGCCTTCGCGGCGGTCTCCGTGCCCTTGGCCACGGCCTCCATCTCCTTGCCGAGCCGCGTCGCGACCTGCTGCCAGGTGCTCACCTGCGGGAACGCCTCGGTGTTCTTCAGCTGGGTGAGGAAGGCGTCGAGGAGCGGCTGGTCCGCGATCGCCGGGT
This sequence comes from Streptomyces sp. NPDC002156, assembly GCF_053593675.1. Classification (NCBI taxonomy): domain Bacteria; kingdom Bacillati; phylum Actinomycetota; class Actinomycetes; order Kitasatosporales; family Streptomycetaceae; genus Streptomyces; species Streptomyces sp. NPDC002156. The sequence continues at coordinate 31,645 of NZ_JBSFDA010000096.1, forward strand.
CGTCCCAGGCGGAGATGACCGCCGGCAGCGAGCTGTACGCCTTGTACTGCGCGACCTGCGTGGACGGCTCCGTCAGATACCGGACCAGCTTCCACGACGCGTCCGCGTCGCCGTCGCCCGCGAGGACGCCCCAACTGCCCCCGGCGGAGAAGGACTTGCTGCCCGAGGATCCGGCGGGCAGTGGCGCGGTGGCGACATTGGCGGCCGTCCAGCCGTCCTTCTTCGCGGCGGCGTCGAGCTGGCCGACGACCCACGGCCCGGTGATCATCATGGCGGTCTTCCCGGACACGAAGTACGGCTGCGCGTCGAGGAACGTGGGCCCGCTGGTGTCGGCCACGCCGGAGGTGAAGAAGGACGCGTTGTACTGGAGCGCGTCGACCATCGCCGGAGTGTCGAGGGTCCACTTCCCGCCGGAGGAGAGCAGCGAGCCGCCGGCCTGCCAGGCGTACATCGCGACGTCCTGGCCGTTGAAGATGTCCCAGCCGATGTCGGCCCCGAGACCGCGCTTGGCGCCCGCGCCCTGGAGCGCCTTGAGGAACGGCACCGTCTCGTCCCACTTGGTCGGCGCGCTCACACCGGCCTTCTTGGCGAGGTCGGCGCGGTAGACGAGCGCGTAGGTGTAGGCGTACCAGGGCACCGTGTAGGCGACGTTTCCGGCCACGCCCGCGGCCCAGAGACTCTCGAAGAAGGCCGACTTGTCGACGAGGCCGTCCGGGACGGGCCGGAGGATCGCCGGGTCGAGGAACTGCGCCTGCGACTCGGGGAAGAACTGGGCGACATCGGGCCCCTTGCCCGCCGCGATCGCCGACTGGAGCTTGGTGTAGTACTCGCCGTTCGGTATCAGGGTCAGCTTCACGGTGACGTCCGGGTTCGCGGCCTTGAAGGGCTTGATGACCTTGTCGAGCACGTCGGCGTCGCCCTGGGCGGCCCAGACGGTGACGGTGCCGGTGGCCGGGGAGTCGTCGACGGGTTCGGCGGTGGTTGTCGCGGCGGCGGTGTCGTCGCTGCGTCCACAGCCCGTGAGGGCGAAGGCGCCCGCGAGAGCGAGGCCCGCGGTCAGCTTCAGGGCGCCGCGTCGGGAGGGTATGGACACTCGGGGCTCCTGTGCAGGGGTTGTGCCAGTGGCTGGTGGCGAAAAGGTATGAGCGAGGTATTTCGGTCGAGTGGCACTGCCGTCACGAATAATTTCGGAACTTGTAGCGAAATCCATTTATGGCGGTTTGAGGCACTTGGGAGGGAATGGTCGAGCGGAAAAGAGGTGGCGGACCGCGGCCGGAGGTCGGTACGGTCCCGCACGATGACTACTGACTCCGTTGACAGATCGGGGGTCCCGTCCGCGCAAGGTGAGTGCTGATGCTCACTCGCCACGCGTCCGGGGACACCCACCTCTCTTATTGGCCGCGCGTACGACAGTTCGCCGTGCCTCCGTCCATGATCGAGACCGCGACCGCGCGCCGTCTGGCCGGGGACTGGGCGGGCGCGTGCGCCGCCGCGGGCGTCGACGTCGATCTGAACCCACGGTCCGTGGCACGCACCCACGGCCGCGAACTCGCCGCCCGACTCCGCGCAGATCTCCGCCACTTGGCGCCCGACCTCCTGCGCTGGCACCTGCCGAGGATCGCCCCCGACGGACTCCTGCGCCCGGGCCTGACCATCAGCCTGGCCCGGTACGACGCCCCCGGGCAGCCCGGCGCTCACCCGGCGCACCTCGTGGCCCGGACCCCGCCCGCCTGGGCGGACGCCGGCCAGCGGATCAGCCTCACGCTGTGGGACGGCTCCCTCGGCTCCCTCGGCGCCCACAGCTCCTCCGGCTCCCACGGCTCCCTCGCCTCCTATGCCGATGCGGGTGCCCGCCGCCATCCGCACCCCCACCCGAGCCGACGGTTCCGCCTCGACCTGCACCGCCACCTCTGGGACGCGCGCAGAACCGATGAGCTGCGGACCCGGTCCGGGGCCGACCGGCCGCCCGGCGGCGACGGTCCCGCCACGGCCCCGGATCCGCTGGACCGGGCGCCGCAGGGGCTCCGCTGTGCCGTGGACCGGTGGGCGGCCGAGGCGGAGCTGCTGCTCGACGCCGACGGGCGGTCCACCGGCAGCGGAACCGGCGGGGGTGCGGTCACCGTACGGTTCGGGGCCCGGCGCCGGCTGCTCCTGGAGCTGGTCGCGGCCCCGGACTGCGGCGGCCCGCCCGCGCTGCGGATCACGGAGGCGCTCAAGGCCGGCCACGCCTCCGGACTGCCGGTCCTGCCCGACGCGTCGACCTGGGTACCGCCCGACCTGGAGCTGCTCCGGGCCGGCGCGATCGAGGTGGACCGGCTGCACCCGCTGGTCGCCTCGGCACTCGTACCGGACCGTCCGCCGACCGGCCCGCCCCGGATCCCGGACCGACCGGGCGAACCGCGCCTCGTCGAGTGCCGGGGTGCCCGGCACCGGATCGGCCTGGTCGACGGGGTGCTCGCCCCGCTGGACCACGACCCGGCCGAGCTACGCCGGGAGGAACTCCTGGCCGAACTGACCGGCACCCCGATGCCCTGTCTGCGGGCCATCGACGAGGCCCACCGCCACCCGGACTGCCTCACCGGCGTCCGCGAGCGACTGGACCACGGCGACATCGCCGGTGCGCTGGCCGTCGTAGAAGGACTGCTGGGCCCCGAAGCGGTACTGCGCGGCGGTGCTCTGCGCGACGAACTGGAGCGGGCCGCCGAGCGGCGGATCACGTACGGACTGTTCAGGGCGGGCCTGATCGGAGCCGGGCCCGGACCTGGATCCCGGGGCCGCCCTCACGGCCGCCGAACTCACTGAAAGTCGCTCCAAATTCCCCTGCATCGCTGCTAGTTACTACGAACCCAAAGGTGATCAAACATGCCCACAGACATTTCCTTCGCCACCCCCGAGTCCGCCTCGGCCCTACCCCCCACCCCCCAACTCGACATCGCCGCCGACCTGTTGACCCTGCTCCGCGACACCACCACCGAACCCCGCCCCGACATCCAGCTGGAGGCCCTGACGCTGGCCGTGGCCGCCGATCTGCCCGTGCTGCTCTGGGGTGAACCGGGGATCGGCAAGACCGCGGCCCTCACACAGCTGGCCGCCGCCCTGGACCTGCCCCTCACCACGGTGATCGCGAGTGTCCACGAGCCGTCCGACTTCTCCGGGCTGCCCGTCATCGGCGACGATCCCGCGACGCACGGTGTGCCGATGGCCCCGCCGGACTGGGCGGTACGACTCGTACGGGCCGGCCGGGGACTGCTGTTCCTCGACGAGCTGTCCACCGCGCCGCCCGCAGTTCAGGCCGCGCTGCTCCGGCTGGTCCTGGAGCGGCGGATCGGCGCCCTCCAACTGCCGCCCGGCGTAAGGATCGTGGCCGCCGCCAACCCCCGGTCCTCGGCAGCCGACGGCTGGGAACTGAGCCCGCCGCTCGCCAACCGCTTCGTCCATCTCCGGTGGACCCACGACCACGAGGTCGTCGTACGCGGCCTCGGCGGGACCTGGCCCCGGGCCACGCTGCCCCGGCTCGACCCCGAGAAGCTGCCCGAGGCCGTGGAGTTCGCCCGCCGCGCGGTGTGCGCGCTGCTCGCCGCCCGCCCCAAGCTCGTGCACCAGTTGCCCAGCAACGAGACGCGCCGGGGCGGGGCCTGGCCGTCACCCCGCAGCTGGGACATGACCCTGAGCCTGATCGCCTTCGCGACCGCCGCCGGTTCCTCACGGGAGGTGCTCTCGCTGCTGGTCAGGGGCGCGGTCGGGGACGGTCCGGGGCTGGAGCTGCTGGCGAGCCTGGACCGGCTGGACCTCCCGGATCCCGAGTCGCTGCTCGCCGACCCGGCCAGTGCCGAACTGCCCGAGCGCGGGGATCTGCGCCAGGCCGTGCTCGACGGTGTGGTGGCGGCCGTCCGGGGGCGCCCGGACAAGTCCCGCTGGGACGCGGCGTGGGCGCTGCTCGTCCGGGCGCTGGAGACCGGGGCCCCGGACCTGGTGGTCGTCCCGGCGACCACACTCGCCTCGCTGCGGCAGGAGGACTGGGACGTCCCGACGGCGATCGAGCAGCTCGCCGGTGTGGTGTCCCTGTCCCGGCGGGCGGACCGGGCGGCGGACCGTGTCGCGGGACGTGTCGGGGCCGGCACGACCGGAGCGAAGGGCGGCCGATGACCACCGACGTATCGGGACCGGGCACCCTGGACCTCGGCAAACTCTTCGCCGCCCGACTGCACGCCGTGCGGGCCCGCCCGTACCTGGCCACGGCCCTGTTCGCCCTGCACCCCGTCGAGTCGCGGCAGGTCCCGACGATGGCCGTCGACCGGCACTGGCGGTGTTACGTCTCGCCGGCGTTCGTGGACCGGATGCCGGTCGAGGAACTGGCCGGGGTGTGGGTGCACGAGGTCTCCCACCTGCTGCGCGACCACCACGGCCGCAGCGACCGCTTCGCCCGCGAGCACGGGCTGACCGGCCCCGGGGAACGGCTGCGGATGAACATCGCCGCGGACTTCGAGATCAACGACGACGTGTTCGGCGACGGGCTCGTCCACCCCGAAGGCGCCGTCCAGCCAGGATCGGCGGGGCTTCCGCAGGGCCTGCTCATGGAGGAGTACCTGACCCGGTTCAAGCTCGCACCGAACATGATGGGCCTGTACTGGCTGGACTGCGGCAGCGGCGCCGACGGACTCGGCCGGGAATGGGATCTCGGCCCCGACGGCGCGCACGGTCTGAGCGAGCAGGAACGGGACGCGGTCCGCTTCCGGGTGGCGCAGGGCATCAACGGCCGCCCCGGGCACGCCCCGAAGGGATGGCGGCGCTGGGCGGAGGAGGCGTTCCATCCGCCGCAACCCTGGCGGGAGTTGCTGGGCGCGGCGGTCCGCTCGGCGGCCTCGGGCGGTGGCGTCGGCGAGGACTACACGTACGGCCGGCCGTCGCGCCGCTCGGCCGGGCTGACCGGCGTCGTCCTGCCGAGCCTGCGGCGCAGACCGCCCCGGGTCTCCGTGGTCATCGACACCTCCGGGTCGGTCAGCGACGCCGAACTGGGCAGCGCGCTCCTGGAGGTCGCGGCGATCTCCCGCGCGGTGGGCGGCCGACGGGACCTGGTCACCGTGGTGCCGTGCGACGCGTCGGCCCAGTTCGTGCACCCGCTGTGCAGCGCCGAGGGGATTCCCCTGCTCGGCGGCGGGGGTACGGACCTGCGCACCGGCTTCGCCAAGGCGCTGAGGGCGAACCCGCGCCCCGACGCCGTCGTGGTCCTGACCGACGGCCAGACACCCTGGCCGGAGACCCGGCCGCCGTGCCGGACGGTGGTGGGCCTGTTCCCCCGGCAGCCCACGTCCCGACGGTGGGGCGAGAGCGAGGGCGACGACGACTACGTACCGGACTCGCCGCCCGACTGGGCGCGAGTGGTCCACATCGAATAGACGTCCACGGAGAGACGTCCACGGCTCGGCACCCGGTGATCTCCGGGCCAACAGGACTGAAAGGATGGCCCGATGAGCACCCCTTCCTCACTTCTGTCGGCGTTTCGTCCCAAGGTCCAAGAGCGTCTCTACGACTTCTACGAAGAACTCCGGAGCGCCGACGACCTGTTCTGGGACCGCCGCACGGGCGCCTGGATCGCGACCGGGCACGCCGTGGTCAGCAGCGCCGCGAACGCGCCCGGCCTGTCCTCGGTGCGCTACCCCGACATCGAGGCCGTCCCCGAGGAACTGCGGCCGCTGGCCCGGGTCCTGAGCAGACAGATGCTCTACAACGACGCCCCCGACCACGCCCGGCTGCGGGCGCTGATCGGCAAGGCGTTCACCGCGCGTGCGGTGGCGGCACTGCGCGCGCGGATCGTCGAGGCCGTCGACCGGATCATCGCCGACGCGGCGCCGACCGGCCGCATGGACATCGTCGCGGACCTCGCCAAACCCCTTCCCCTGACCATCATCTGCGACCTTCTCGACGTACCGGAGGAGGACCGCGCCGCCGTCGCCGCCTGGTCCGAGCCGGTCGCCGAGGCCATCGGCAACTCCCGGCTCGACGAGGACCGCAACCGCGAGGCCTCGCAGAGCATGGCGGACATGCTCGCGTACCTACGGGAACTGCTCACCCGCCAGGACGCCACGCCGACTCCCCACACCCTGCGCGCGATGGTGAACGCCCAGGCCGACAACACCGAACAGGACCTCGACGAACTCCTCGCCAACTGCGCCCTGTTGCTCATCGCCGGCCACGAGACCACCACCCACTTCATCGGCAACGCCACCCTCGCCCTGCTCCGCGACCCGGACGCGGCCGACCAACTGCGCGCCAAACCCGAGCTGATGCCCGCCGCGGTCGAGGAACTCCTGCGCTACGACGCCCCGGTACAGCTGATGCTGCGCCGGGCCCGGCACGACCTGGACCTCGCGGGCCGCGCCATCGAGGAGGGGCAGACGGTGCTGCTGGTGTGCGGCGCCGCCAACCGGGACCCGGCCGTCTTCCCCGACCCCCACGCGCTGGACTTCGAACGCTCCGGCTCCGGCGGCCGGCACATGTCCTTCGGCCACGGCCCGCACTTCTGCCTCGGCGCGGCGCTGGCCCGCATGGAGGGCGAGATCGTCCTGGACGCCCTCCTCAACCGCCTCCCGGACCTCCGCCTCGACGGCACCGAGCCCCCGAAGTGGCAGCGCAGCCTGAACTTCCGCGGGCTCACCCGCCTGGACGTGGCCTTCACGCCGACGGGGGTGGAGACGGGTCCGGTCGCGGCGGGGTCCTGACCCCGGAGCGCGGGGGACCCCATCGGTATCGATGGGGGTTGCCCCCGCGCTCCGGGCCGGGGGCCCGCTCCGGGCCGGGGGCCCGCTCCGGGCCGGGGGCCC
>NZ_JBSFDA010000097.1:0-38404 GCF_053593675.1 Streptomyces sp. NPDC002156
AGTGGCGGCTCAGCGCATGATCGCCGACCGTCTCCTATCGAAATCGGGCGCATCGGGATAATCAGGCGTTCCGCCTGACCGCTGTGGGATCGACCGTGACCGTTTGATCTTCACGATCGAGGGACCTGCGAAGTCCGGGTCCAGAGCGCTGTACGTGAAGACGACGAGCCGGAAGACCAAGAGCGGCACCGTCCGCGACCTGCACCTGGCCCACAACACCTGGGACGCGGCGGCGGGGCGGTCGGTGCCGAAGCTGCTGTACGGCTTCGGCCGCGAGGACCGGCTGGACACCGACGCGGTGCGCCGCCTGGTGGGCTCGCTGTCCAAGCTGCTCGATCCGGCTGCCGCATTGGCGGCCACCGCCGAGGCGAACACGGAACCGGACTTCATCGAGTCCCGCCCCTCCCGTGGCGCGTATCTCCTGGACCAGCTGTGGCACCGGCTGGAACTCCCGCGCATCGTGGCCGAGCTGGGAACTCGCGGCCGAGGCCGGCCACGGAATGTCGAAGCCACCGAACGTGCCCTGTTCGCCCTGGTCGCCAACCGCGCACTGGCTCCGTCCTCGAAGCTGGCGGCTGCCGAGTGGGTCAACCACGACGTGCACATCGCCGTGTAGGGTTCCAGAAGTGACGTACAGCATCTGACCAGGCATTTTGCGACTCCGAGCGATCACGACAAGCTCGGACCCCATGGCACTGCGCATGCTCTACCTGGTCTTCCTCCGACTCCTCGGACTGCTCCTGCTGGCCGGACGACACGGAACACGGGGCAACCGCCAACGAAGCACGTTGACTTGCCGTGCCGCGCGTGTCGAGGTGCTGCGTTAGCGGTAGGAAAACTCAGTCAGATGCGCTCTCCATGCCCGTAATCCATGGTCATTGCGGCGATCTGATGCGAGGATCACTGCCAAAACGCCATCATCCTCGAAATCCTGCCGAACTACCGGGCAGCGGCAGCATGTCTCAGTACGTGCTGCGCAGCCTGATCACCAAGTAGGCCGAACGGCGAAAGGCCGCGCTCCCGTGGGGAGCGCGGCCCGACCGTCGCAGACGTCTCACTTCAGGCCGAACGCCCGCAGCACTGTCTGGTCGATCTGGTTGCCGTCCTTGTCGGCGGCCCGCACGCGCAGCGACACCGACTCGGCGCCCTTCGCGGCCTTGAACCGCGCCTTGCCGCCGCTGACCTTCACTTCCTTCCAGGAGGTGCCGTCGTCGTAGGAGACCCAGGCCTTGAGGCTGCGTGCCTTCACGCTCCCCAGCTGGTCGGCGACGGGCAGCGCGACCTCCAACTCCCCCTTGCGCTCAGCCCGGTTGAGGAGGTCGAGGCCCTTCGGGGCGATACCGACCGTGAGCAGCGGCAGCGCCGTCGACGTGTCGGTGTGCGCCGAGGCGAAGGTCCACTCCGTGTGCGTGCTCGTGGAGTACTTGGCCCACTCCGCCCGCCGCTGCACATCCAGCTCGAAGCGGTAAGAGGCCTTGTCCGCCGGGACGTTGAAGATCCCGTACCCGCCGAACGTCGAGTCGCCGACCAACTGCCCGTCCGCGTAGAGCTTGCCCTTCGCGGTGCTGTCGGTGCCGTTGATGTACCCGTAGTGGCCCGGCGTGGAGTCGGTCAACTCCGCCACCGACATGGTGAGTTTGTCGCCGGTGCGCTCGGAGAGGCCGTACTCCTCACTGGTCCCGGGGCGGATGACCTGGCGCAGCCAGTTCTCCGTGGTCTTCTCCGTGCCGGCCTCGGTGAAGGTCCGCAGCGGGCTCCACTGGCCCCTGAACGTGTTCCAGTTGGGGTAGACGGTGTGCCAGGTACGGGTGTCGGGGTCGACGTAGTAGTACTCGTCGCGTTCCGTGCCCAGCTGCGTGTAGACGCTGCTCTCGATGCCGAAGAGCTGCCAGGGACGGAAGGTGTACAGGGCGTCCGCGCCGATCTCGCCGGCCGTCGCTCCGTAGTAACGCGCGTGCCGCTTCACCGTGTTGGACTTGTCGAGGCTGTACGTCTGGTCCGCGGAGATGGAACCGCTCTGCGCGACGAGCACGTTGTAGACGTACGGACTGACCGGCGTGCCGCCCAGCTTGAGCGTGACCTTCTTGCCCGTCTTCAGCAGGGAGGTGAGCTTGGTGCCCTCCTCGCCGGTGGCGATCATCAGCGGGACGGTGGTCGCGCGGTCCACGGCCTCGATCCAGAAACCGGGCTTGTCGCGGTACACGATGAGGTAACCGGCGCCCGCCTTGGTCGCGTTGTCCAGAGCGCTCTGTGCCCGGTCCGCGGCGCCGACCTTGACCACCGCCACCTTGCCCTTGACGTCGAGCCCCGCGAAGTCGGCCTCGGTACCGCCGCCCGCGTCCACCGCCCGGACCGTGCGGTCACCGCTGATCTTCAACGGGAAGTCGGTGTACGTCTGGGAGTAGTAGAGCGAGGACAGTTCGGTCTTCTCCGGGCTGGTGACGCTCGCCGTCAACTCCTTCTCGTACAGCCGGAACTTGGCGGAGAACTCCAGGCTTCCGACGGTGACCTTCGGGGTCGGCGCCACATAGACGTGCTTGGTCCAGAAACCCTGACTGTAGGTGAGCCCCCAGGCGCTGCCCGGCCCCTCGCGGTGCACATTGGTGCTGAAGCCCTTGAACTCGGAGTTCTGCTTGGTCGTCGGCTTGATCTCCACCGCCTTGCGGGCGTCGAGCACGACCTTCGTGTCCCCGTCCACCTTGATCTCGGGGCTGGAGACGACCGAGGTCCCGACGGCAGTCCCGCCCGCGTCACGGTCCGGGATCCAGGTCGAGATGGCGTACGTGCCGGCCGGGACCTGCCAGGTCCAGCCGGTGCCGAGGAAACCGTACTCGTCCGGGTAGGCGCCGCTCAGCTCCATGAGCGTGTAGATCGAACCCCCGGTGGGCGCCTTGCCGTCGCGGGCCAGGAGGGAGACGTCGAGGTCGTAGGTCTTCGGCGCCTTCTCGAAGCCGACGGCCGTGGTGACCTTGACGCCGTCGGCGGTCGCCGTGACGTGGCCCGTGTACCGGCCCTGTGCCTGTGCGGCCGGGTCGACCGTGACCGGGACCGTGGCGGTGCCCTTGGCGGGGACGGTGACCGTACCGGCGCCCGGGGCGGCTGCGGCGAGGGTGGACGAGATCGTCAACTCCACCGCCTCGTCAGTGGTGTTGGTGTACGTGATGTCCTTGCCGACGACTCCCGTGTCGCCGTCCTCGAACTTGCCGAAGCTCAGCGCCGAGGTCGCGAACACGCCCTGCCCGACCGCGCGTACGGCGTCGACCCGGCCGTCGCCCTGCTCGAACACGGAGTTGACGTCGTTCGTCTTCGCCGTGCTGGCCAGGGACTGCTTGATCTGCTCGCCCGTCCAGTCCGGATGGGCCTGCGCGACCAGCGCCGCCGCACCCGCGACATGCGGGGTCGCCATCGAAGTGCCGTTCGCCGACGTGTAGTTGGCGTCGACCGGCGTACCCATGGTGGTGCCCGCCGCACGGGCAGCCACGATGCCCACGCCCGGCGCGGTGATCTCCGGCTTGACCGCGGAGTCACCGAGGCGCGGGCCACGGCTGGAGAACGAGGCCAGCTTGTCGGACTTGTCGACCGCGCCCACGGTCAGCGCCGAGTCGGCGATGCCCGGGGTGCCGACCGACTGCTCGTAGGGGCCCGCGTTGCCCGACGCGACCACGAAGAGGGCGCCGGTGGACGCGGACAGCTCGTCGACGGTCTCACTGAGCACGTCGGACGCGCTGGTCGCCGTACCGCCCAGCGACATGGAGACGATCTTCGCCCCGGAGTGGGCCGCCCACTCCATGCCCGCGATGATCCAGGAGGACTGGCCGCGACCGTCGTTGCCGAGCACCTTGCCGACCAGCAGCTCCGCGCCCGGGGCGACGCCCTTGAGCCTGCCGTCCGAGGCCGCGCCCGAACCGACGATCGTGGACGCCACATGGGTGCCGTGACCGTGGCCGTCCTGGACGGCCTGGTCCGGTACGAAGCTCGTCGACTCGGCGATCTTCCCCGCGAGGTCCGGGTGCCCGGTGTCCACGCCCGTGTCCAGGACGGCGACCTTGACGCCCTTCCCGTCGTAGCCCGCCTGCCACACCTCGGGTGCGCCGATCTGCGGCACGCTCACATCGAGGGACGCCTTCACCTGGGCGTCCAGCCAGAGCTTGTCGATGCCCTCGCCGAGCTGTTTCGCCGCCTTCGCGGTGGGCTCGGTGCCGAGGGCCGGGGCGATGTCCGTCCAGAAGGCGCTGGACTTCTTCGCGCTCAGCGCGGCGCCGTCGATCCCGGGCAGCGCGAGCGTCCGGCGCGCGCCCTCGGGGGTCTTACTGCCCTTGCTGTAGGTCGCGATGACAGGGGTGGCGCCGGTCTTCGCGTCCGAATAGCCCTGCTTGACCAGCTGGGTGACGTTGAACAGGGCCGGGTCGAGACGGCCCGCCTGGATCAGCGGGATCGCGTCCGTCGGCAGGACGCTGACCTCGCCGTTCTTCTCGCTGGACAGGAAGGTGGCGGCCTCGCGGCCGGTGCCGCGCCGGACGTCGACGGCGTTCTTGCCGTCCGCTCCCGTGGTGACGGAAACCGTGTCGCCGGTGATGAGGGTGACGGTCTGCGTGCTCGTGGCGCCCGATCGGGTGAGGTCCGGCGTGCTTGTGGCGCGGGACGTGGGGACCGGGGACCAGGGGCCGGCCGTCGCGGGGGCGATGGCCCCCGCGAGCAGTCCGGCCGCTCCTGCCACGGCCCAGAGGGCGTGGAGTCTTCGCATGTGTGGACTTCCTCCCCTGAACTCTGGAAAGACTTCCGGCCTTGTAGGCGGAAGCCATGGATCAGAGTGGGCGTTGTGCGGAACGCGACTCAAGGGATTCCTGTGGCCGGGGAGTGCCAATGCACCCTTCGGCCACGCCGGCCGACGGAGCGAGGGCCGCGCTCCCGGCCGGAGCGCGGCCCTCCGCCTCATAGGAGCCGCAGCGGCTACACCCAGCCGCGTTGAGAAGCCCGCATCCCCAGCTGGAACCTGCTCGCCGCCCCCAGCCGCTCCTGCAGCTCGCTCACCCGCCGCCGCAGGGTCCGCAGACTCACCCCCAGATGGCGAGCCACCGCCTCGTCCTTCATTCCGGCCGCCAGCAGCCGGGTCAACGTCCTCTCGCTCTCGGAGAGTTCACTGTCGTCCGTCGCCTGGCCCAGCGGAGTCGCCTGCTGCCAGGCCATCTCGAAGAGCTTCTGCAGGGCCTCGGTCACCGCCGAGTGCCAGACCACGACGGCGCAGTAGCCGCCGGCCACGGAGGCGGTCAGCGGCAGCAGCGCCCGGCATCCGTCGACCACCAGCAGCTTGAGCGGCACGGACGGCAGTACCCGGGCCTGCTCGCCGAGTTCGACCATCCTCAAGGCGCGGGACAGGACCTTCGGATCCTCCAGGCCGGTCGCCGCGTAGATCCCACGAGAGACGATCCCGCGGTTGAGCAGATCGGCCTGGAGATCCACCTGCGGACCGGCCGGAGCGAGATACGGCGGTGTGTCGAAAAGGCACACCTCGTGCTCTGCGCGCGCGTACATCTCCTCCAGGCGTGCCGCGATGGCGCCCTCGCCGGACGCCACCTCGATCAGCCGGGTCGGCTCCTCGCGCAGCAGCCCCGCCTCGTACGCGGTCGCCATCTCCTCGGCGGTGGAGGCCAGCAGTTCGGACTCCGTCTCGCGCCGCCGGATCAGCGCGCGGATCGCCACCCGGGGGTCGACCGCCCGTAATCCGCCCATGGAGTCCGGTGGTTGCAGCAGACCGAGCGTGAGAAGCCGGTTGCAGGCCTCGCGGACCCGGGCCGGGGAGGCACCGGTCAGCAGCGCCCAGCCGGCCGCGCCGGCGTCGGGCTGGTTGAGGATGGCCTGATACAACAGCTCGTCGAACGCGGAGACCCCCACCGCGGCCCAGGGGCTCGCGGCAGGGGTCTCCCTTGCCGTGTCGTATGCCGTGTTCACCATGGCCCGGCACGTTAGACGATCTTTGTTAAGGATTTTCGCAATGTTTGACGGAGGTCGCCTACTTCAGGCCGAACGCCCGTGCGACCGTCTGGTCGACCGTGTTGCCGTCCCGGTCGGCGGCCCGTACGCGCAGCGACACGAACCCGGCGCTCTTCTTCGGGTGCTTGAGCTCCGCCTTGCCGTTCTTGACCTTCACTTCCTTCCAGGAGGTGCCGTCGTCGTACGAGACCCAGGCCTTCAGGGAACTGGCGGTGACGCCGCCCGACTGGTTCCGGACGGAGAGGCCGAGCTTCGACTTGTGCCCGGCCTCAGCGCTGTTGAGGAGGTTGAGCCCTGCCACGTCGTAGTCGACCGAGAGCAGCCCGAGTGCCGTCTGCTGGTCCGTGTGCGCCGAGGCGAAGGACCATTCGGTGTGGGTGCCGGTGGAGTACGCCGCCCAGTCGGCCGTGCGCTGTGTGTCGACCACGAGGCGGTACGAGGACTTCGCCGCCGGGACGGTGAAGGTGCCGTAGCCGCCGAGTGCGGTGTCGCCGACCAACTGCCCGTCCGCGTACAGCTTGCCCTTCGCGGTGTCCAGGACGTTGTCCACGGATCCGTAGTGGCCCGGTGTCGCATCGCTCAACTCCGGGATGCGGAAGGAGAGTTTGTCACCGGTGCGCTGGGAGAGGCCGTACCGCTGGGCGGTCGCCGGGCGGACGACCTGGCCCAGCCAGTCCTCGGCGGGCTGCTTGCCCGCCTTGTCGAAGGTCCGCAAGTCCCCCCACTGAGGCTGGGTCGCCTTCCAGTTGGGATAGACGGCGTGCCAGATCCGGGTGTCGGAGACGTTGTAGTACTCGGTGCGCTCCGTGCCGAGCTGTACGTTGGTGCTGGTCGCGATGTCGGCCCCCTGCCAGGGGCGGTACCGGTACACGGCGTCCTTGCCGACATCACCGGCCCGGGCCCCGTTGTAGCGAACCGTCTGCTTCACCGTGGTGGAGCTGTTCAGGTTGTACGTCTGGTTGGCCGAGACGGCCCCCACCTGCGGGAACATCACGTTGTACACGTACGGACTGACCGGAGTGCCGGTCAGCTTCAGCTTGACCTTCTTCCCGCTCTTCAGTAGGGCGCCGAGCTTCGCGCCGTCCTCGCCGGTGGCGAGCATCAGCGGGATGGTCATGCTCTGCACGGAGCCGAGCCAGTACCCGGGCGTCTCCTGGTAGGCGAGGACGTAACCGGCCCCGGCCGCGGTCGCGTTGGCCAGTGCCTCGTCCGCCCTCTTGCCGGCGCCCACGCGGACGACCGCCACCTTGCCCTTGACGTCGAGGCCCGCGAAGTCGGCCGCGGTTCCGGCGCCCGCGTCCACCGCCCGCACCGTGTGATCACCGCTGATCTTCACGGGGAGGCCGCTGTACGTCTGCGCGTAGTCGAGAGGCAGCGCGTACTTCTCCGGGCCGGTGACGCTCGCCGTCAGCTCCTTGGCGTACAGACGGAACTTCGAGGAGAACTCGAACACGCCCTGGGTGACCTTCTCGGTGGGCGCCACATAGACGTGGTCGGTCCACCAGCCCTGGCTGTAGGTCACCCCCAGGCCAGTGCCCGGGCCTTCCCGGTGCCAGGTGGTGGTGAAGCCCCGGAACTCGGAGTCCTCCTTGGTCTTCGGCTTGATCTCGACCGCCTTGCGGGCGTCGAGGACGACCTCGGTGTCCTTGTCGACCTCGATCTCCGGATCACCGACGATCGAGGTGTCGACCTCCAGTCCGGCCGCGTCCCGCGTGGAGATCCAGGACGCCATGGAATACGTACCGGCCGGCACCTTGAAGGTGTAGCCCTTGCCGATGAACCCGTAGGTGTCCGCGTACGCGCCGTTCAGCTCCTGCAGCATGAAGAGCGACGCGGACGTGGACGGCTCGCCGTCGCGGCCCAGCAGCGACACCTTCAGGTCGTAGGTCTTCGGCAGCTTCTCGAAGCCGACGGCGGTGGTGACGAGGACACCGTCGGCGCTCGCGGTGATGTGGCCCGTGTACCGGCCCGTCGCCTCCTTGGCCGGGTCGACCGTGACCGCGACGGCGGCGGTGCCCTTCGCCGGGACGGTGACCGCGTCCGCGTTCAGTGCGGCGTCGCGAAGTGACGAGGACACCTTCAACTCCACCGCTTTGTCCGTGGTGTTGGTGTACGTGATGTCCTTGGTGGCGACCTCGGTGTCGGCGTCCTCGTACTTGCCGAAGCTCAGCGCGGGGGTCGCGAAGACGCCCTGATTCACCGCCCGTACGGCGTCGACCCGGCCGTCGCCCTGCTGGAAGACGTCGGCGTCCGGCATGGTCTTCGCCGTGGTCGCCAGCGCCTGCTTGATCTGCTGGCCCGTCCAGTCGGGGTGGGCCTGGGCGACCAGCGCCGCGGCGCCCGCGACATGCGGGGTCGCCATCGACGTACCGCTCGCCGTCGAGTAGTAGTCGTCGACCGGAGTACTGCCGGCCATGGTGGTGCCGGCGGCGCGGGCCGCCGTGATGGCCACGCCCGGCGCGGTGATCTCCGGCTTGACCGCCGAGTCGCCGAGGCGCGGGCCACGGCTGGAGAACGACGCGAGCTTGTCGGACTTGTCGACGGCGCCGACCGTCAGCGCCGAGTCGGCGATGCCCGGGGTGCCGACCGTCTGCTCGGCCGGACCGGAGTTGCCCGACGCGATCACGAAGAGGGCGCCGGTGGACGCGGACAGCTCGTCGACGGTCTCGCTCAGGATGTCGGAGGGGCCGGTGGCGTCACCGCCCAGCGACATCGACACGATCTTCGCCCCGGAGTGGGCCGCCCACTCCATGCCCGCGATGATCCAGGAGGACTGGCCGCGACCGTCGTTGGCCAGCACCTTGCCGACCAGCAGTTCCGCGCCCGGGGCGACGCCCTTGCGCTTGCCGTCCGAGGCCGCGCCCGAACCGACGATCGTGGACGCCACATGGGTGCCGTGGCCGTGGCCGTCCTGCACCGCCTGGTCCGGTACGAAGCTCTGCGTCTCGGCGATCTTCCCCGCGAGGTCCGGGTGCCCGGTGTCCACGCCGGTGTCCAGGACGGCGACCTTGACGCCCTGCCCGTCGTAGCCTGCCTGCCACACCTCGGGCGCGCCGATCTGCGGCACGCTCACGTCGAGGGACGCCTGCACCTTGCCGTCGAGCCAGATCTTGTCGATGCCCTCGCCGAGCTGCTTCGCCGCCTTCGCTGTGGGCTCGGTGCCGAGTGCGGGAGCGATGTCGGCCCAGAACGAGGTCGACTTCTTCGCGCTCAGCGCGGCCCCGTCGATCCCGGGCAGCGCGAGCGTCCGGCGCGCGCCCTCGGGGGTCGCGCTGCCGCTCTGGTACGTCGCGATCACCGGCGTGGTGCCGGTCTTAGAGTCCGCGTACCCCTGCTTCACCAGCTGGGTGACGTTGAACAGGGCCGGGTCGAGACGGCCCGCCTGGATCAGCGGGATCGCGTCCGTCGGCAGGACGCTGACCTCGCCGTCGCGCTCGCTGGACAGGAAGGTGGCCGCCTCACGGCCCTTGCCGCGCTCGACCTCGACGGCGGATTTGCCGTCGGGCCCGGTGGTGACGGAAACCGTGTCGCCTGTGATGAGGGTGACGGTCTGGGTGTCGGTGCGTGGTGTCTGCGTGCTGCCCGGTTGGAAGGTCGGGGACACGGGCCCTGCCGCCGCGGGCGTGACCGCCCCGGCGAGCAGCCCGGCCGCTCCTGCCACGGCCCAAAGGGCGTGGAGTCTTCGCATGTGTGGACGTCCTCCCCTGAACGCTGAAACGCCTCCGCCCTCGTGGAGCGGAAGCCAGTGCTCAGAGTGCGTGCAGCGCGCAAAGTGACTCAAGGGATTCCTGTGGCCGGGGAGTGCCAATGCCGCCTTCGGTCAAGGCAGTTGACCGCATCCGTTACCTCCGGGAGGGCGTCCCACGGCCGTCGCCCAGGTTGAACACAGGATTCCCCCAGGAAACCGGGACACGATCAGGACATGTCTGGCACTTCTGGGGTTCGCGGCGGTCATGTCCGTGTGCTGATCGTCGACGACGAACCGGCGCTCACGGAACTGCTGTGCGTTGCCGTCACCGAGGCGGGCTGGCGGCCCTACCCGGCCCTCGACGGCGAGAGCGCGCTGCGCATCGCCCGCTCCTCGGCCCCGCATGCCGTCGTCCTCGACGGCATGCTGCCCGACCTCGACGGCCTCCAGGTGCTGCGCAGGCTCCGCTACGAGAGCCCACGGCTGCCCGTCCTCATGCTCACCGCCCGCGACGCCCTCGAACACCGGCTCGACGGCCTGGAGGCGGGCGCCGACGACTACGTCACCAAGCCGTTCTCCCTGGAGGAGGTCGTCCTGCGGCTGCGCGGACTGCTCCGCCGCTGCGGCGCCGAACAGACCCGCACCGACGACTCCGTACGCGTCCTCGGCGACCTCGTGATCACCGAGGAGACCCGCGAGGTGCACCGCGATGGCACGCCCGTCCAGCTCACCGCCAAGGAGTTCGACCTGCTCAGCCTGCTGATGGGCCACCCGCGCCAGGTGCTCAGCAAGGGACAGATCCTCGACCACGTCTGGACCAGCTGTTTCGACAGCGGCGACAACCTCGTCGAGGTCTACATCTCCAGCCTGCGCCGCAAGATCGACAAGGGGCGGGCCCCGATGATCCACACCGTGCGCGGACTCGGGTACGCGATCCGGGCGGGGGAGGACGGGAGATGACCGTACGACTGCGCGGGCGCTCACTGCGGACCCGCCTGCTGTTCTTCATCGGCGTCACCCTGGCCGTCGTGTGCGGCGCCATGGCGGTCACGACCATCTTCGCCCAGCAGAGGTACCTGCTGGGCAGCCTCGACGACCGCGTCGCCAACGCCGTCGCCCGCAGCCAGGGCGGCGCCGCGCTCCACCCCGACCTGGAATCCAACCTCGGCTTCCTCAACGAGAGCGGCCAGCCCGCCGGAACCCTGGCCGCCCGGCTCGACGCGGACGGCACCCTGCTCACCGCCCAGGTCGTCGCCCAGGACGCGGCGCCGCAGAACCTGACCCACGCCCAGCGGTCGGCACTCGCCGGCATCAGGGCCGACGGCAGGATGCACACCCGTACCGTGCCGGGCCTCGGCACCTACCGGATCACGGCGATCGGCGGCACCTCGGACAACGGCGTCCGGGTGCTGACCGGGCTGCCCATGGACGACGTCCAGAACATGATCCGGGGCCTGGTCGTCGTCGAGGCCGTGGTGGCGGCGGTCGGACTGACGATCGCGGGCTGCCTCTGCGCGGTCGTCATACGGCGTCAACTGCGGCCCCTGGGCCGGGTCGCGGCCACCGCGGTCGAGGTCTCGCGGGCGCCGCTGGGCCGGGGCGCGGTCGTCGGCCTCACCCGCGTCCCGGAACGCGACACCGACCCGGGCAGCGAGGCCGGCCAGGTCGGCGCCGCCCTCAACCGGATGATCGACCACGTCGAATCGTCCCTCGCCGAACGCCAGGCCGGCGAGGAACGCATGCGGCGCTTCCTGGCCGACGCCAGCCATGAACTCCGTACCCCGCTCGCCTCGATCGCCGGATACGCCGAACTCATGAACCGGGGCACCCAGCGCATCGAGCCCGCGATGGCCTGGCGACGCGTGTCCGCGGAGTCGGCGCGGATGACCGGGCTGGTGGAGGACCTGCTGCTGCTCGCCCGGCTCGACGAGGGGCGGCCGTTGCAGTCGGCCGAGGTGGACCTCGCGGCGGTGGTCGCCGAGTCGGTGTGGGACGCGCGGGCCGCCGGCGAGCACCACAACTGGCAGCTGGCGCTGCTCCTCGACTCCCCGGCACTGGTCTCCGGCGACGAGGCCCGGCTGCACCAGGTGGTCGCCAACCTGCTGGCCAACGCCCGGGTGCACACACCCGCCGGTACGACGGTGGTGGCCTCCGTCGAGGTCGTGGACGAGCGCTGCGTCATCCGCGTACGCGACGACGGCCCCGGAATCCCGCCGCACCTGCTCCCGTCGGTCTTCGAACGCTTCACCCGCGCCGACACCTCCCGCGCCCGTACGAGCCCCCAGGACGGCGGTTCGGGCCTCGGCCTCGCCATCGTGACGGCGATCGTGACCGCGCACGGCGGCAGCATCGACGTCCAAAGCGCCCCAGGGCACACCGAGTTCACGATCGAACTCCCCACCGCGACACCGGCACCGCAGCCGACACCGACCCGCCCTGATCTCCGTACAACCATTCGGAGTTGATCGTTGTCGTGTCTCGGGGGGACTCACCTGTCCCTCCGGTAACAGCAGACACGACAGACGACAGATGGGGGGAAGTCGCATGCCGGTGGCACGCAGACTGTTTCTGGGGAGCTTCACCGCGGGCGCGGTGACCGTCGCGACGGCCGCCGCGACGGGTACGGCCTCGGCGGCGAGGGAGAACGGCGCGACGAGGCGTTCGACGGCCCGGTGGCCGCCGAGAGATTCAGTGCCGACACGACACTGGAGGCCGCGTTCCTCAAGACGACCTCGGAGACGAACCACGCGGCGACGATCTACCAGGCCGGTACGGCGGGCGACGGCGCGGCGCTGAACGTGGTCTCCGACAACCCGGGCACCTCGGCCATGTACCTCTCCGGCACCGAGACGGCCCGCGGCACCCTGAAGATCACCCACCGGGGCTACGCCGACGGCTCCGACGCCAACGCGGCAGCCCTGTCGATCGACCTCCGCACGTCCGGCACCGCCGCCCAGGGCATCTACGTCACGGCGACGAACGGCGCGACCAAGGGCAACCTGATCGCCCTGCGCAACAACACGGGCCTGGACGACTTCGTCGTCAAGGGCACCGGCCGCATCGGCGTCGGCATCGACCGCGCGGCCACACCCCGCGCCCAGGTCCACATCGTCCAGCGCACCGACGCACCCGCCGCTCTCCTCGTCGAGGGCTCGGTACGCCTCGCGAATGCCGGAACGGTCCCGACATCGGTGGACACCACAGGTGGCGGCGCCCTGTACGCATCGGGCGGCGCCCTCCTCTGGCGAGGCTCCAACGGCACGGTCACGACAATCGCCCCGGCCTGACGAACAGAAGGATCCAGCGGTGCAACTGACCCCCGAAGAACTGGTCTCGGAGTTCCACGACGCGGTGATGGAGCTGTATTTCGCCCGGAAACGGATCGTGTCTCTGGAGACGGAAAATGCCGACCTGAGGGCCCGGCTCGCAGTCTCCGCAGAGGCCGCAGAGGGCTAGGAGGGGCTGGGAGGGGCTGGGAGGGCCGGCGAAGCCGCCCTCCCAGGGGCGCGGGGAACTGCGCGACCAGCCACAACGGCGCCGCACCCAACAGACAAGCCCCGCCCACCACTTCCTCTTCAGCTTTCGCTCAGGTACCGCCCCCAGAGTCGTCTCGCAAGGCCACCCACCACGGGCGGCCCCAAGACGAAGGGGAGCGGCGAAGATGACGGAGATCGACACCACTGAAGGGGCGGGGAGGCGGCCCGCCAAGGCCCGCCACGCCGACCGTCGAACCTTCATGCGCAAGGTGTTCTTCGCCAGCGGCGCCACCGCCGTAGCCACCATGGGCGGCGCCACCGCCTGGACCGCCCTCGCGGACGAGACGACCGACACGGCGACGGCCGAGGCCTCCGCCTCCCCGACCCCCAGCGGAGCGCCCAGCGGCGGCCCGGGCGGCGGAGCCGGAGGCGGCCTCAACGAGTCGCTCACCGAGGACTTCTTCGGCCTCACCACCGACGGCACCCGCATCGACGACCTCTACTCCGTCCACTCCCAGGGCGTGGACACCACCCCCGTCACCGCCGCGGCCACCGCCTTCCTCGCCGCGCTCAGCGACTCCCAGAAGTCGGAGACGCAGTACACCGTCCACTCCACCGAGTGGCGGCTGTGGAGCAACACCGACGCCTACTCCCGTCAGGGCGTCTCCATCGCCGACCTGTCCGACGAGCAGAACGCGCTCGGCGAGGCCCTCCTGAAGGCCGCCCTCAGCGCCCAGGGCCTGGAGACGACCCAGCTCACCCGGAAGATCAACAAGGCGGCCTGCGAGGCAATCAACCAGACCACCTACGCCGAGGCGTACTTCTGGACCCTGATGGGCACCCCGTCCGAGACCGAGCCGTGGGGCTTCCAGTTCGACGGCCACCACTTGGTCGTCAACTACTTCGTGCTCGGCGACCAGGTCGTCATGAGCCCCTGCTTCTGGGGCTGTGAGCCGACCTCCATGGAGATCGAGGGCGCGACGGTCTCCGTCATGCAGGAGGAGATCAAGGCGGCCCTGGCCGTCGTCAACACCTTCGACGCCACCCAGCGGTCCGCCGCGATCCTCAAGGCGACCAAGGACAACGACGAGATCACCGCGGGCGCGTTCAGCGACAACGCGGTCCAGGAGTACAAGGGCATCGCGGCCACCGAGCTGAACCCGGCCCAGCGCACCAAGCTCCTCGCTCTCGTCCAGCGCTTCGTCGGCAAGGCGAAGGACGATGCCGCCAAGGTGAAGATGTCCGAGATCAGGAAGCACCTCTCGGAGACGTACTTCGCCTGGATGGGCGGCACCGGCGACGACTCGGCGTTCTACTGCCGGATCCAGAGCCCCGTCATCTGGATCGAGCTGGACTGCCAGTCGCCGTTCGCCTTCGGCTCCCTGTACGGCGAGACGAACGGCGGCGACCCCACACAGCAGCATCTGCACTGCGTGGTGCGCACGCCGAACGGCAACGACTACGGAAAGGAGCTTCTTCGACAGCATCTCCTGACGTCACCGCACCACAGGTGACACACCCCCCCGAATGGTTTTCTGTCATCGCGCGAGCCGCATCCACCAGGGTGCGGCTCGCGTGCGTCAGGCACCTTGTGCGTCAGCCGTTTACAACCACACCGCTCGGCGCTAGCTTCGAAGAAGAGTGGGGTGGGAGCGCTCCCACATCGAGCGGACCGGAACCCGCACAACCGGGAACGGCTCCCACCCCACCACCCCGCACCCTCCACCCCCCACGTATCGCACACCTCGCACATCCCGCACGCCCTCCAGGAGATCATGACATGGCCATGACATCCACCTCGCTACCCCCACCCTCCCCCCGCACCCCACCCCGCTTACCCCTTCCCACCCGATGCAGAGCCCTCCTCCTCGTCCTCCTGGCCCTGCTCACCGCGATCCCGGCCCTCGGCCTGGTCGTCACGGCGGGCGGTGACGCGGAGGCCCACGGCACCCCGATGAAACCCGGCAGCCGTACCTTCCTGTGCTGGCAGGACGCCCTCACCGACACCGGCGAGATCAAGGCGGTCAACCCGGCCTGCAAGACGGCCCAGCAGGTCAGCGGCACCACGCCGTTCTACAACTGGTTCTCGGTGCTCCGCTCGGACGGCGCCGGCCGCACCCGGGGCTTCGTCCCGGACGGTGAGCTGTGCAGCGGCGGCAACACCAACTTCACCGGGTTCAACACCCCCAGCGCCGACTGGCCGTTGACCCATCTCACCTCGGGCGCCACCGTCGACTTCTCGTACAACGCGTGGGCGGCGCACCCGGGTTGGTTCTACGTCTACATCACCAAGGACGGCTTCGACCCGACCCGGACGCTCACCTGGGACGCGATCGAGTCCCAGCCGTTCCTGAGCGTCGACCACCCGCCGCTCAACGGCACCCCGGGCAACGTCGAGGCCAACTACTCCTGGACCGGCCAGCTTCCGGCGAACAAGTCGGGCCGCCACCTCATCTACATGGTGTGGCAGCGCTCCGACAGCGCGGAGACCTTCTACTCCTGCTCCGACGTCGTCTTCGACGGCGGCAACGGCGAGGTGACCGGCATCAAGGACCCGGGCAACCCGCCCACCGAGCCCCCGCCCGGCGCGTGCACCGCCTCCCGCCGTACGACGGGCAGTTGGAGCGGCGGCTACCAGTCCGAGGTGACCGTCACGAACTCCGGCACCGTCCCGATGCTCGGCTGGATGGTCGACTGGACCCTCCCGGCGGGCCAGAAGGTCGACAGCCTCTGGAACGGCACCCCGACCTACAACGGCCAGGCGGTGATGGTCCACAACGCCAACTGGAACGGCTCACTCGATCCGGGCAGGACCGCCACCTTCGGATACGTCGTCCAGGGCTCCGGCGGTGATACGTCAACCACCCTGCCCTGTCGGGTCGGTTAGACCTGCCGGGCTTCGGCCTGCTCAGGGCGGACCCGGTGGTCGATACCCACCGGGTCCGCGAGCCGGGCCGGCACGGGGGATGAGGCCCGGGTGGAGCGGTTCTCGGGACGGGACCAAGTGCTGGAGACGACGCTGGAGACAACGTTGTCCAGTGGCCCAAAGATCACTCTATCGCCCCAATGGACAACAGCGTCAACCCGGTTGCCTCCCTCGCGGTTCCTGCAGGAGCGCACGCAATCGCCCGTACGCATGACCCGCCCCCGCGCCTTCGCGGCGGCGCCCGCCCTCCCGTGGTACCGCTGGCGGACGTCACTGTCCCCGCGGCTTGTGCGACCTGTGGTGCGCGACCCGTCCGAAGAAGGAGGGTCCGCGTCATGCGTGTCCGCCCCACGTCCCTGCTGCTCGCCGCCGCGTTGGCGCTGGGCGCCCCCACTCCGGCGGACGCGTCCGCAAGCCCTCTGGTCGAGGACCCCACCCCGTACGTCGATCCGTTCATCGGCACCAGGAACGGCGGCGATGTCTTCCCGGGCGCGGTCGTCCCGTTCGGCATGCTCTCCTGGAGCCCCGAGAACACCCGCGGCGACGCCACCCGCACAGCGGCCCCCGGCGGCTACCACTACGACGCCACCCGCATCCGGGGCTTCAGCCTCACCCACATGTCCGGCACGGGCTGCGCGGGCGGCAGCGGCGACATCCCGTTCTTCCCGTACGCCGGACAGGTCACCTCCTCCCCGGCGAGCGACACCCAGGACGCGGTGTACGCGGCCGACTTCAGCCACGCCGACGAGACGGCGGAGCCGGGCCACTACAAGGTGGGCATGGCATCCGGGGTCACCGCCGACCTCACGGCGACCACCCGCACCGGCTCGGCCCGCTTCACCTACCCACCCGACAGAGCGGCCTCGTTGCTGATCCGGACCGCCAACTCCGAGGTGGGCTCGACGGATTCGACGGTCACGATCGACCCCGCCGCCCGCACGGTCTCCGGCTCGGTCACCTCCGGCAACTTCTGCGGCCACCTCGACCCGGAGGGCCGCCGCCCGTACTACACCCTCCACTTCACGGCCCGCTTCGACCGCGCCTTCAGGTCGACGGGCACCTGGCAGGACGACCGCCTTAGCCCGGGGTCGACATCCACGTCCGGCGGCACAGGCGGCTTCACCGCCGACAACGGCCGCCCGGTGACGGGCAAAGGGGCGGGCGGCTATGTGGAGTTCGAGCCCGGCACGGGCCCGGTGGGCGTCAAGGTCGGTATCTCGTACGTCAGCAGGGCAGGCGCCGAGGCGAACCTGGCTGCCGAGAACCCACCGACCCGCACCTTCACCTCGGTCCAGTCGACAGCCCAACTGGCCTGGCGGGAAAGGCTGGCCGCGATCAGGATCGGCGGCGGCACGGAAGCCGAACGCACCACCTTCTACACCGCCCTCTACCACTCCCTCCTCCACCCGAACGTCATCAGCGACACCGATCGCCGATACCGGGGCGCCGACGGCAAGGTCCACCGGGTCAGGGCGAGCCACGACCACCAGTACGGCACCTTCTCCGGCTGGGACGTCTACCGCTCCCAGGTCCAGCTGCTGACTCTCCTCGACCCCGACACAGGCTCGGACATCGCCCAGTCCCTGTACGAACTCGCCCGCCAGAACGGCGGGTTGTGGGACCGCTGGCTGCACGGCGCGAGCGGCACCCACGTCATGAACGGCGACCCGTCGCCCGCCGCCCTCGCCGGCATCCACGCCTTCGGCGGCAGGCACTTCGACCTCCGAGGCGCGCTGGACTCCCTGGTCCGGGCGGCGACGACACCGACACGGCAGGACCTGTCCCCAGCGGGCAGACCGGTCCTGTCGGTCGGCCAACGCCCGTCCCTGGACAAGTACTTGGCCCACCACTACATGCCGTCGGTGTCCAACGCCTGGGCCGGCGCGGCGGAGACGCTGGAGATGTCGGGAGCGGACTTCGCACTGTCCCAACTGGCGGACGCGGCAGGGCAGAAGGAGACGGCGGCCGAGTTCACGAAACGCGCCCAGTGGTGGCAGAACAACTTCAACATCGCGGCCCATGGCAGCGGCGGCTACATCACCGACCGCAGGGCGGACGGCAGTTGGGCCCCCGGCTTCACCCCGGCCACCGGCAGGGGCTTCGTCGAGGGTACGGCGGCCCAGTACACCTGGATGGTCCCGCACAACCTGGCAGGCCTGTTCGCAGCAATGGGAGGCAAGGCCAAGGCGATCGACCGCCTGGACGCCTTCTTCCACCACGCCGACGGCAGCTGGGCGCTCACCGGCAGCGGCGGCGAGAAGTCCGAGCTGGACAACGAACCCTCGGTCAACGTCCCCTACCTGTACGCCTACGCGGGTGCCCCGCACAAAACGCAGGAGACGGTCCGCACGGCGATGACGAGCCTCTGGTCCACCCGCCCCGGCGGCATCCCCGGCAACGACGACCTGGGCGCGATGTCCTCCTGGTACGTCTTCGCCGCGCTCGGCATGTACCCCCAGGTCCCGTCCCGAGCCGAACTGGTCCTGGCCTCACCCCTGTTCCCGAGGATCGAGATCACCCGCCCGTACGGCAACGACATCTCGATCCACGCACCGGAAGCAGCGGCGAACACGCCGTACGTCCACTCCCTCACGGTCAACGGCCGCACGAGCACCCGCCCTTGGCTCCCGGCGACCTTCGTCCGACACGGCGGCACCCTGAACTACACCCTCGCCACCACTCCACACCCCACCTGGGGCACAGCTCCGTCGGACACCCCACCGTCCTTCCGCGCGGGCGAGCAGCCCTACCAGATCGGCGTAGGCCCGACCACGGCGACGATCGCACCGGGCGGCAGCGCGGGGGTGGACATCCGAGCACTGTCCCTGACGGGAGCCGACGGCAATGCCCCGGAGGTGCGCTTCGAGGTGGAGACCCCGCCGGGAGTAACCGCAACCCCCGCCTCCGGCAGGGTGGTCAACGGCACCCAGCGGATCACGCTCGCCGCACCGGCCACGACCGACCAGGGCTTCTACGAGGCGAGGATCAAGGTCACGTCGACGAACACGGCGTACGAGCAGCCGATCGCCCTCACGGTGGCGGCCCCCGGCTCCCTCCTCGCCGCCTACAACAACACGGGCACCTCCGACGACACCGGCGACCACACCGAGGCCGACTACGACGGCGCCGGCTGGAGCTACTCCCGCCAGGCCCTGGCAGCGGCGGGCCTGTCCCCGGGAACACGGGGGAGCCTCCCGACAGGCCTGGCCTTCACCTGGCCGGCCTCACCGCCGGGCCGCCCGGACAACGCGTCGGCGACGGCCCAGACACTCCAACTCACCACCCCGGCAACCCGGTTGTCGTTCCTCGGCAGCGCGGTCTTCGGCAACCAGCAGGCGAAGACAACCATCACCTACACCGACGGCACCACCGACACGACCGCCCTGGCCCTCACCGACTGGACCCTCGGCGGCGGCACGGGAACCGTCCAGTACGGCAACGAGATCGTCGCGCGGACCCCGTACCGGAACGTCTCGGGAGCGGGCCGGGACCCGGTCCCGACGTACGTCTTCGCGACGAGGCCGTTCCAGGCACCGGCCGGCCGGAGCATCGCGAGCGTACGTCTCCCGGCCAATGCGAACGTGCACGTTTTCACCCTCGCTGTTGGCTGACACCATCGATGGATGGGGCAACGGCCTAACCTTCCCGAGGAGTTCAGGTCCGAGGCACGCATCGCCTTCGCGTTCCTCGTCGAGACGGAGGGCTTCGCCGAGCCGGAGGACGACGACCTCGGGCTCAGGTACTGCCGCGTTGACCTGGAAGTGCGCGCCTCTGTTGCCATCTGGGACGACCTGAGCCCTGCGTGTGGACGCGCCTGAGCCCGATCGCGCCGGACGGCACACGAGGGTGGGGTGCGTCGCTGGACGACCTCTACACAGCCGTCGGCTGCGGCCCACCCCAGGACGTCCCCGGCACGGTCCACAACCGACGCTCCATGCTCAAGCGAGTCCACCAACACGCAGAAGCCCTAAGCCGGTTACTGCCCCGCCTCCCCGCCCGCTTCCCCGACCCCTGATCGGCGAAGCGGGCGGGGAGCACTCAGCCCAGCAACTCCACCTCCGCCAACGTCGACTCCCCGTCGAGCACCAGCCGATACCGCGCATACGACCCCGCCGACGCCACCGAGAACGCCCGGGTCTGCCGGTCCCACTGGAACGACTCACCCGAACGCCGGTCCAGTGTCCGCCAGTTGGTGCCGTCCGAGGAGCCCTGCAACACCCAGCCCGTCGGGGCCGCGGCCCGGTCCGCCGACGTCAGCGTGTACTGGACGGCCTTCGTACGACCGGCGAGCGGCAGGTCCACGGATGTCACCGTCGCGTTCGTCGCCGACGTGTTGTCGAACAACTCCTCGTTCAACGCGCCCTCACCCACCACCACATCCGCCCTTGGCGTCGGCACCTTGTCGTCCTTGGTGATCGACACCGGCGCCGCGCTCTTGGACGTTCCCCATGCCGAGGGCTTGGCGCCCATGTCGAACTCCAGGGTTCCGCCCCGGGAGACGATCGAGTGGGGGAGTGAAGTGGACGTCCAGGACTTGCCGTTGACCTTCAAGCCTTGGACGTACACGTTCCGGGCGCTGTTCTTCGGGGCCTTGACGACCAGGTCCCGTCCGTTCTCCAAGTGCACCGTCGCCTTTGTGAACAGCGGGGAGCCGATGGCGTATTCGCCGCTGCCCATGACCAGCGGGTAGAAGCCGAGCGCCGAGAACAGGTACCAGGCCGACTGCTCGCCGTTGTCCTCGTCGCCGTGGTAGCCCTGCCCGATCTCGCTGCCCGTGTAGAGCCGGGAGAGGACCTCGCGGACGTTCTTCTGTGTCTTCCAGGGCTGCCCGGCCGCGTCGTACATGTAGTTCACGTGGTGGGCCACCTGGTTGGAGTGGCCGTACATGCCCATCCGGACGTCCCGGGCCTCCGTCATCTCGTGGATGACCCCGGAATAGGAGCCGATGAAGTCCGGCGAGGCCGTCTCCGGCGTCGAGAAGTACGCGTCCAGCTTCTGGGCCAGCCCCGCGCGCCCGCCGTACAGGTTGGCCAGACCCCGGCTGTCCTGCGGGGCGGTGAACGCGTAGCCCCAGCCGTTGGTCTCGGTGTAGTCGTGGCCCCACACCCGCGGGTCGTACTTCGAGGACTCGACGCGCCACTCGCCGGTTCCGGTGCGCCCCTGGAAGAAGCTGGCCCGGGAGTCGAAGAGGTTCACGTAGTCCTGGGCGCGGTCGAGGAAGTACTCCGACTCCTCCTTGTAGCGCTTCTCGCCGGTCTTCTTGTAGAGCGCCTGGCCCATCCGTGCGATGCCGTAGTCGTTGAGGTAGCCCTCCAGCGCCCACGACAGGCCCTCGTGGGTGTCGGTGCTCGTGTAGCCGAGGAAGGGCGAGGTGGCCATGCCCTTGCGGCCGACGCCCGCTGACGGGGGCACGACCGTGGCGTTCTTCAGGGCCGCGTCGTAGGCCGACCTCGCGTCGAAGTCGACGCCCTTCACATACGCGTCCGCGAAGGCCACGTCCGAGGAGGTGCCGGTCATCAGGTCGGCGTACCCGGGGGAGGACCAGCGCGAGGTCCAGCCGCCGTCCTTGTACTGCTGGACGAACCCGTCGACCATCTCGCCCGCCTGGGAGGGCGTGAGGAAGGAGTACGCCGGCCATGTCGTCCGGTACGTGTCCCAGAAGCCGTTGTTGACGTACACCTTGCCGTCCACGATCTTCGCGCCGGTGTGCGTCGGGGTGTCGGGACCCGGCATCGGGGAGAACGGCGAGGCGTACTGGTACTTCGAACCGACCTTCTCGAAACCGGAGTTGGGGTACAGATACAGCCGGTACAGGCTGGAGTACAGCGTGGTGAGCTGGTCCTGCGTGGCGCCCTCGACCTCGACCTTGCCGAGGATCCGGTCCCAGGCCCGCTGGGCGGAGCGCTTCACGTCGTCGAAGGACCTGCCGTCCGGGACCTCCTGGCGCAGGTTGTCCTTCGCCTGGTCGATGCTGATCAGCGAGGTCGCCAGGCGCAGGGTGACGGTCCGGTCGGCGCCGGCGTCGAAGCGCAGGTAGCCCTTGACCCCGCTCGAAGAGCCCTCCTTGACGGGCTTGTCGAAGACGCCGTACACGAACAGCCGGGTGGCTCCCGCGGACTGCCCGGACTTCACGTCCGAGTACCCCGTCACCACACCGGCCGAGGTGTCGAGCGTCAGCCCCGCCTGGTCCGTCACGTTGTCGAGGACGACGCTCGCGTCGTCACCGGGGTACGTGAAACGCAGCACCGCCGCGTGATCCGTCGGCGCCATCTCCGTCTTCAGCCCGTTCTCGAACCGCACCCCGTAGTAGTAGGGCCGCGCGGTCTCGTTCTCGTGCCGGAAGGCCAGCGCCCGTGCCGTACGCCCGGTGTCCGGAGTGCCGGCGGCGGCCGACGGCATCACCTGGAAGGTCTGCCGGTCACCCATCCAGGGGCTGGGCTCATGGCTGGCGCTGAACGCCTGGATCGTCGGCAGGTTGTCGTCGTTGTTGGCCCGCGCGTAGTCGTACAGCCAGCTCAGCGAGCCCGCGTTGGTCACCGGCGTCCAGAAGTTGAACCCGTGCGGCACCGCTGTCGCGGGGAAGTTGTTGCCGCGCGAGAAGCCGCCGCTGGAGTTGGTGCCACGGGTCGTCGACGCGTAGTCCGACAGATGCGCCTTGGGCTTCTCCTGCGGTACGGCCTTCAGCGCCACGTCGTCCAGCCAGCCCCGGAACTTCGCCGGCCCCTTGGGGGAGTCGTACGCCACCAGGATCCGGTCGACGGTCTTACCGGCCGCGACCGACCCGATCCGCGAGGCCACGTTGTTCCACTGGTTGACGTACAGGACCTTGGCCGCCCCCTGCCCCTGCGGGGTGAGCGCGAACCCGTGCTGGTCGGTCGCCTTCAGGTCGCTCAGATAGGTCCCGTCCGTGAAGGCGAGGTCCACGGAGACGTTGGTGGCGTCGTAGTCCAGGTCGCCGTCCGCCATCGACGGGAAGATCCGGTACGACAGCTGCGTGTCGCGTCCCACGGCCACATCGACGTCGAAGACCTTGTTGTACGAGTACGCCCGCCCGTCGGTGGTGTGCCGCCCGGCGTAACGCAGCGCCCGCTTGCCGGTGAAGCCGGCGCCCGACTTCGCCGTCGGCGAGCCGCTGGGGCCCTTGTCGACCAGCGAGAGCATGTCCTGAGGCAGCGGGTCGGCACCGCCGCCCTTGGAGAACTGGACGTCGGCGAGCTGGAGGATGTCGCCACCGTTGTTCCTGGAGATCTCCAGCCGGAAGTGCCGGTACTCGGCCGGGCTCGCGATGTCGTAGGTCTTCGTCTGGAACGGCTCGGAGAAGGACTCGCCGGTGCGGGTGTCCACCGTGGTCCAGTTCGTGCCGTCCGTGGAGCCCCGCAGGGTCCAGTCCCGCGGGTTGCGTTCGTCGTGGTCGTTGGCCGACGTGAGCGCGTAGGTGACCACCTCGACCGGTGCGGCCAGGTCGAACTCCACCCAGCCGGTGGGGGCGAACGTCAGCCACTTGGTGCTGGGCTCGACGTCGACGAGGTTCTCCTTCACCTCCTGCGCGCCGGCGTTCTCGCCGCTGGCCCGGACGTCCGTGACCTGGTCGGTCACATTGCCCGGAATTCCGGTGCTGTATCCGCCGTCCACGCCCGCGGCGCGTTCGGTGCCGTCGGCCGCCGTGTCGACGGTGTTCAGCCAGTCGGGCGCCGGTTCACCCGCCTCGAACGAGGAGGCGAACTCCCCGTCGGCGGCCGGTGCGGCGGTGGACAGCGCGGTTGCCGCGCCCTGACCGCCGATCACCAGTGCGAACACCGCCGTGATGGCCGAAACTGATCTGAACTCCCATCCGTACCGAGCCCTGTGCCGAACTCCATACCGCATGCGAGAGCACCCTCCCTGCCACCTGGACAACGTTGTCACCTTGGCTGCGCAGGAACCAGTAGGGAGTCAAGTGGCCAGTGGTGTCAAGGGTGTTGGGTGCGGCATTCGGGCCCAATATCGCGAATTTCCCGCTCAAAGGGATGCGTGCGGTCCACATATTTCCGCGAGGTCTCAACTCGGAAAAGACCCGCGGCCAACCCTGCATTCGATCTTGCCCCTTTGACGGGAAGTGGACTATACCTGTCGGCGTCTGAGTACTGTTCGACCGGTCGACGACTGGTGCGGGGGAGCCGGAAGGGTGGTTTGACGTGCTGAACGCGCGGCCCGCCGGGTATTCCCTCTGATCAAGGCACATCACGCACTAAGTACTTCCTGCACGACCCAGTACGACCCGACCGCGGTGCCGGGAGGATCCGGTTCACCGCCTGAGTCCTGGAGAAGGCGAGGACTTGAGCATGGGATCCACCTCCGGCGAGAGCCGCACCACCGGTACCACCCCTGTGAACGGTGTGGGGCGCCGTGACCTGATCAAGCGTTCCGCGGCGCTCGGTCTGATCTCCGTCCCCACGATGAGCTTCCTGTCCGCGTGTGCGAGCAGCGGCGGAGGGGACGACGAGGACAAGGCCGCCGCGGGCAAGAAGACCGCGAAGAACCCCCTGGCCGTCAACGACACCGCCCAGATGGAGTTCGTGCTGTTCGACGGCGGTTTCGGCAAGGAGTACGCCGAGGACGCGGTCAAGATCTACGAGACGAACTTCCCCAAGGCGAAGGTCAAGTTCTCCGCCACCCAGAAGATCCAGTCCACGCTCCAGCCCCGCTTCAACCAGGGCACCCCGCCGGACCTGATCGACAACTCCGGTGCCGAGCAGATGGACATGGGCGTCCTGGCCGGCAAGAGCCAGCTCGCCGACCTCACCCCGCTGCTGGACGCCCCGTCCTACGACGACCCGAACAAGAAGGTCCGCGACACCCTGCGGCCGGGCATCGTCGAGATGGGCCAGCTCGACGGCGACCCGGTCTGGATCATGTACTACGCCTACACGGTGTACGGCGTCTGGTACTCCCAGAAGGCCCTGGACTCGCTCGACGCCACGTACCCCGAGACGTGGGACGAGATGCTCGCCGTGTGCGAGAAGGCCAAGAAAAAGGGCATGGCCGGCTGGACCTACGCGGGCAAGTACCCGTACTACCTGCCCTTCTCGCTCTACCCGATGATCGGCAAGGTCGGCGGTGTCGAGGTCCTCGACGCGATCGACAACCTGGAGCCCAACGCCTGGAAGAACCCGGCTGTCAAGGCCTGTTTCGAGGCGTACTACGAGCTGTACAAGAAGGGGTACGTCCTTCAGGGCACCCCTGGTCTCGACCACATCCAGTCGCAGACCGCGTGGGCCAAGGGCAAGGCGCTGTTCATCCCGAACGGCTCCTGGGTGGAGAACGAGTCGGCGAACGTCATGCCGGCCGACTTCGACCTCGCCGTCTCCGCGCCGACCGGCATCGACAGCTCCGACAAGCTGCCGTTCGGCACGATCTGGGCCTCAGGCGGCGAGCCGTTCATCGTCCCGTCCAAGGCGAAGAACACGTCGGGCGGCATGGAGCAACTGCGCATCATGCTCAGCGAGGCGTCCTCGAAGAACTTCACCACCAAGGTCAAGTCGCTGACCGCGTACAACGGCGGCACCGACGGCATCACCCTCACCCCGGGCCTCAAGTCCGGTGTGGCGGCGCTGGAGAAGGCCGGCGACAACGTCGTCAACCCGCGGCTGCAGGACTGGTACGTACAGCTCCAGAAGGAGCAGATCGGGGTCTCGGGACTCGGCGAGATGATGGCCGGGCGGCTCACCCCGGCCGAGGCCATCAAGAAGATCCAGGACTACGCCGACGCGACCGCGAAGGACACGTCGATCAAGCACTACAAGCACCAGTGATCGAAGCGGTCGAGAACTGATGATGAGTCACCGGCGGCGGCACCCGCGTACGGAACGGGGTCTGTGGTAATGCAGCACGGCAAGTACCGCTTCATCGTGGGATTCCTGGCGGTCCCTCTGGGGCTGTACGCACTATTCGTCGTCTGGCCGTTCATCCAGTCCATCTATTACTCGTTCACGGACTGGACCGGACTGAGCCCGGAATTCAAGATGGTCGGCTTCGACAACTACAAGAGGATGTTCGACGACGAGATCTTCTGGAAGTCGTTGCAGCACAGCCTCCTGTTCGCGTTGCTGCTGCCGCTGGTGACGATCGGTCTGGCGCTGTTCTTCGCCTTCATGATCAATGTGGGCGGGAAGCGGCGCCGCGGCGGACCGGTGATTTCCGGGGTCCGCGGCTCCTCGTTCTACAAGATCGTCTACTTCTTTCCACAGGTCCTGTCGATCGCGATCGTCGCGCTGCTGTTCGCTTTCGCGTACAACCCGGAGAGTGGTGCGATCAACTCGCTGCTGCGCGGCATCGGGCTCGACAGCGTCCAGCCGCTCTGGCTGGGCGACCCGGACCTCGCCCTCTGGTGTGTGATGGCGGTGCTGGTCTGGTCGACGGTCGGCTTCTTCGTGGTGCTGTTCTCGGCAGGCATGGCGTCCATCCCGGCCGACCTGTACGAGGCCGCGCTGCTCGACGGCGCGGGCCGGGCCACCACGTTCTTCCGGATCACCCTGCCGCTGCTGTGGGACACCGTGCAGTCCGGCTGGGTCTACATGGGCATTCTCGCGCTGGGCGCCGAGTCGTTCGCGGTCGTCCAGATCATGACGACCGGGCCCGGCGGTCCGGACTACTCGACGACCGTCATGGTCCTGTACGTCTACCAGAAGGCCTTCCGCGACGGTCAGGCCGCCTACGCAACCACCATCGGGGTCGCCCTGCTCGTCGTCACGCTGGCCTTCGCGGCCCTCGTGATGCGGCTGGGCCGGCGCGAGCGGCTGGAGTACTGACACCTATGAAGACGACCGACAGCACACCGTCGGACACGGTCCCCCACCAGGCAGGAGGGCCCGTGCGGAAGGCGGACGCGCCCGCGAAGGGCGACCGGGAGAAGCGCGAGGGCAGGGTCCTCAACGTCTTCTCGCACGGCATGCTCATCCTCTGGGCGTTCATGGTCGTGATGCCGCTCCTGTGGGCGGTGATGACGTCCTTCAAGGACGACAACGCGATCTTCAGCTCGCCCTGGTCCCTGCCGGACGAGCTGCACTTCGACAACTGGGCGCGGGCCTGGACCGACGCCAACATGAGCGACTACTTCCTCAACACCATCCTGGTGGTGGCCGGTTCGCTCATCGGCACCCTGGTGCTGGGCTCGATGGCCGCGTACGTCCTGGCGCGGTTCGAGTTCCCGGGCAACCGGTTCATCTACTTCCTGTTCATCGGCGGCATGAGCTTCCCGATCATGCTGGCCCTGGTCCCGCTGTTCTACGTCGTGGACAACATGGGGCTGCTGAACACGCTCCACGGGCTGATCCTGGTCTACATCGCCTACTCGCTGCCGTTCACGGTCTTCTTCCTGACCGCGTTCTTCCGTACGCTGCCGACCTCGGTGGCGGAGGCGGCCTTCGTCGACGGGGCCTCGCACTCCCGGACCTTCTTCCAGGTCATGCTGCCGATGGCCAAGCCCGGGCTGATCAGCGTGGGGATCTTCAACTTCCTCGGCCAGTGGAACCAGTACATGCTGCCGACGGTGCTCAACACCGACCCCGACAAGCGGGTCCTCACCCAGGGCCTGGTGCAGCTGGCCGCCAGTCAGGGCTACAAGGGCGACTGGTCGGGTCTCTTCGCCGGCCTGGTGATGGCGATGCTGCCGGTGCTGGCCGCGTACATCATCTTCCAGCGACAGGTGGTGACGGGTCTGACCGCCGGCGCGCTGAAATAACCGGAACCTTTCGTTCGGCCGCCGTACGCGCGCGTGCATACCGCAAACGGTGCACGCGCGCTGCTTTGTGTACAAGACCTCGGATGCAGTTCAACCTCTTGACGGGAGGCGACCCTAACGGCTCAGCTTAGAGTTCACTAGTTGGACATAGACGGGGCCTCATCGAAGCGGTCCCGTGCGCAGGAGGTCGTCGTGGAGACTCCGGGGTCGCAGTCGTCACTGCACCGAGCCAACCTGGAACGGGTCGTACGGGCCGTACGCCTCGCCGGGTCGCTCACGCAGGCCGAGATCGCCAGGACGACCGGCCTGTCCGCGGCCACGGTGTCCAACATCGTGCGCGAGCTGAAGGACGGCGGAACGGTCGAGGTGACGCCCACCTCGGCGGGTGGCCGCAGGGCCCGGGCCGTCTCGCTGAGCGGCGACGCCGGCATCGTGATCGGCATCGACTTCGGGCACACCCACCTGCGCGTCGCGATCGGCAACCTCGCCCACCAGGTGCTGGCCGAGGAGTCCGAGCCGCTGGACGTGGACGCCTCCGCCGCACAGGGCTTCGACCGGGCGGAAGAGCTGGTCAGTCGCCTGATCGCAGCAACGGGCGTCGACCGTTCCAAGATCGCCGGCGTGGGCCTGGGCGTACCGGGTCCGATCGACGTGGAGTCGGGCACGCTGGGCTCCAGCGCGATCCTGCCCGGCTGGATCGGCACCAGACCCGGCGAGGAGATGCGGGGCCGCCTCGGCGTGCCGGTGCACGTGGACAACGACGCCAATCTCGGGGCCCTCGGCGAGCTCGTTTGGGGCAGTGGCCGGGGGGTGCGCGACCTGGCGTACATCAAGGTCGCGAGCGGGGTGGGCGCCGGGCTGGTGATCAGTGGGAAGATCTACCGGGGCCCGGGTGGCACAGCGGGAGAAATCGGGCATATTACTCTTGATGAATCCGGCCCCGTCTGCCGTTGCGGAAACCGGGGCTGCCTGGAGACCTTCGCGGCGGCGCGCTATGTGCTTCCGCTCCTCCAGTCCAGCCACGGAACCGACCTGACCATGGAAGGTGTCGTGCGGCTGGCGCGGGACGGTGACCCGGGCTGCCGTCGCGTGATCGCCGACGTCGGCCGACACATCGGCAGTGGAGTCGCCAATCTCTGCAATCTGCTGAACCCGAGCCGGGTGGTCCTCGGTGGTGATCTCGCCGAGGCCGGTGAGCTGGTGCTCGGTCCCATAAGAGAGTCCGTAGGCCGCTATGCGATCCCCAGTGCGGCACGTCAACTGTCCGTTCTCCCGGGGGCACTTGGAGGCCGTGCGGAGGTGCTCGGAGCACTCGCTCTCGCGCTGAGCGAGATGGGTGATTCGACCCTTTTGGACGGCACGCTGACCACAGCCACTCCTGTCTTCACCTAGAGAACGAACAAAGCCGTTGCCAACCCGTTAAGGATTTACTTCTTGACGTCGCACGTGTGGCCGAGTTGACTTCCAGCCACCTCGGTCGCAGCGTTGCGGCCCTGTCAGGGAGGCACCCCCAAATGAACGCGTTGATGCGTAGAGTCGTGATCGGTACCACAGCAATCTCCATGGCTCTCGCTGTGGCCGCCTGTGGCAAGGCCGGAGACGACGACTCAGACAGCAGCAGCACCGGCTCCGGCGGCGACAAGTCGATCGGCCTGCTTCTGCCCGACAGTGTCACCACCCGTTACGCCAAGTTCGACAAGCCGTACTTCGACGCGAAGGTCAAGGAGCTGTGCTCCGACTGCACGCTGGAGTACGCCAACGCGGCCGGTAGCGCCGCGACCCAGGCCCAGCAGGTCAGCAGCATGATCACCAAGGGCGTCAAGGTCATCGCGATCAGCGCCGTCGACTCCGCCGCGATCAAGTCCTCGATCCAGGCCGCCGTCGACAAGGGCATCAAGGTCGTCGCGTACGACCGTCTGGCCCAGGGCCCGGTCTCCGCGTACATCTCCTTCGACAACGAGAAGGTCGGCGAGCTCCAGGGCCAGTCCCTGCTCGACGCGCTGGGCGCCAAGGCCACCCCGAAGGCCAAGGTCGTCATGATCAACGGCCTGGCCTCGGACCCGAACGCCGGGCTGTTCAAGAAGGGCGCCCACAGCGTCCTCGACGGCAAGGTCGACATCGCCTACGAGCAGGCCGGCGACTGGGACGACAAGGTCGCCGCCCAGAAGATGTCCGCCGCCATCACCCAGCTGGGCGCCAAGAACATCGCGGGCGTCTACTCGGCCAACGACGGCATGGCCGGCGGCATCGCCACCGTCCTCAAGGGCGCGGGCATCAGCACCGTCCCGCTGACCGGTCAGGACGCCGAGCTGAGCAGCATCCAGCGGATCCTCGCCGGCACGCAGGCCAGCACGATCTACAAGGCGTACAAGCCGGAGGCCGACGGCGCCGCCGAGCTGGCCGTCGCCCTGCTGGAGGGCAAGAGCATCGACTCGCTCGCCAGCACGACGCAGACCAGCGGTTCCGGTGACAAGGTGCCTTCGAACCTGCTGACCCCGGTCACGCTGACGAAGGACAACATCGAGGACACCGTGATCAAGGACAAGCTGTACACGGTCGCCGAGATCTGCACCGGCGAGTTCGCCGCCGCCTGCAAGACCGCCGGTCTTCAGTAGGCACACCCCGATCGCCGGCACCGGGTGGGCGCTCTCACGGGCGCCCACCCGGACATGACCGCCCGGCGGTCCCGCGAGACCTGTCCGACGCCCGCCCCGGCCTTCAGACCCCGCTGCCGGGACGGGCGTCGGACGGAACCCGTTGCCATCGGCAGCGGAATCGCGCATGTTCACCTTGTAAACCAGTGCCTCGTGCACAACCCTCCGCGCCTTATGACAGCGCGGCATCCCCGCCGGTCAGGCGGCGAAGGAGATGGTTCACGTGTCCGCTACGCCCGTGTTGGCGTTGCGCGGAGTCTCCAAGCGATTCGGTGCGGTGCAGGCCCTCACCGATGTCGAACTGGAGGTCCACGCCGGAGAAGTGGTCGCGCTCGTCGGCGACAACGGCGCAGGAAAGTCCACCCTGGTCAAGACGATCGCGGGTGTGCATCCCATCGATGACGGCGTCATCGAGTGGGAGGGCAAGCCGGTCAGCATCAACCGGCCGCACGACGCCCAGGGACTCGGCGTCGCGACGGTCTACCAGGACCTCGCGCTGTGCGACAACCTCGATGTGGTCGGCAACCTCTACCTCGGACGCGAGCTGCTGCGCCGCGGCGTCATCGACGAGGTCACGATGGAGAAGAACTCGCGTGAACTGCTGAGCACGCTCTCCATCCGCATCCCCAGCGTGCGCATCCCGATCGCGAGCCTCTCCGGCGGTCAGCGCCAGGTCGTCGCCATCGCCCGTGCGCTGATCGGCGACCCCAAGGTCGTCATCCTCGACGAGCCCACCGCCGCCCTCGGTGTCGAGCAGACCGCACAGGTCCTCGACCTCGTCGAGCGGCTGCGCGAGCGCAACCTCGGCGTCATCCTCATCAGCCACAACATGGCCGATGTGAAGGCGGTCGCCGACACCGTCGCCGTGCTGCGCCTGGGCAAGAACAACGGTTCCTTCTCCGTGAAGGACACCAGTCAGGAAGAGATCATCTCCGCCATCACCGGGGCCACGGAAAACGCCGTGACCCGTCGTGCGGGGC
Source organism: Streptomyces sp. NPDC002156 (assembly GCF_053593675.1). Taxonomy (NCBI): domain Bacteria; kingdom Bacillati; phylum Actinomycetota; class Actinomycetes; order Kitasatosporales; family Streptomycetaceae; genus Streptomyces; species Streptomyces sp. NPDC002156. Next base: position 31,435 of record NZ_JBSFDA010000097.1, read on the forward strand.
GTCGCAGCACGGAGGCCGCGAAGTGAGCGACACGTCGAAGACAGCGAAGAAGGACGGCGTGGTCGAGACTCAGGCCACCGTGGCCCCCGCCGACGACCCCACGGCCGCGGCCGTACAGGTCGTCGACCCGCGGCTGCTGGTCCGCGAAGAGGGCCTGAAGGGCTACTGGACCGAGTTCAAGCGCAAGGTGAAGGGCGGCGAGATCGGCTCCCTGCCGGTCGTCATCGGCCTGATCGTCATCTGGACGATCTTCCAGCTGAAGAACGACCGGTTCCTCAGCGCCGAGAACCTGTCCAACATCAGCTTCTACCTGTCGGCCACCGGCATGATCGCCATCGGCCTGGTGTTCGTGCTGCTGCTCGGCGAGATCGACCTGTCGGTCGCCTCCGTCAGCGGCCTGGCGTCCACACTGTTCGCCGTGTTCGTGGTCAACCACGGGGTGAACGTCTGGCTCGCCCTGCTGCTGACCATCGTGGTCGGCATCGGTATCGGCAGCCTGCACGGCTGGTTCTTCGCCAAACTCGGCGTACCGGCCTTCGTGGTCACCCTGGCCGGCTTCCTCGGCTGGAACGGCCTGATGCTGTGGCTGCTCGGCTCGACCGGCACCATCAACATCCCCGACGAGGGCCCGGTGCACCTCCTCGGGCAGCGGTCCTTCTTCATGGACCAGGCCATCATCGGCGCCTACCTGCTGGCCGGCCTCGGAGTCGTCTCCCTGCTCGCCGGATCGATCATCGAGCAGCGCCGCCGCAAGGACGCGGGAGTGCCCTACCGGACCAACGCCGAGATCGCGCTGCGCGTCGGTGCGCTCGCGGTGGCCGCGTTCGTCGCGGCGTACGTGCTGAACTCCGCCTCCGGCGTGTCCAACGCGCTGGTGATCTTCCTCGCGTGCCTGGTGATCGTCGACTTCGTGCTGCGGCGTACGACGTTCGGCCGCAAGGTCTTCGCGGTCGGCGGTGGCATCGAGGCGGCTCGGCGTGCGGGTATCAACGTTCCGCTGATCCGGATCGCGGTCTTCGCGATCGCCGGTGGGTTCGCGGCGATCGGCGGGATGTTCTTCGCCGGCCAGACGCAGAGCGCTTCGCTGACGTCGGGCGGCGGTAACACGCTGATGCTGGCGATCGCGGCGGCGGTTATCGGTGGCACCAGCCTCTTCGGTGGGCGGGGCACGGTGTGGTCCGCGCTGCTGGGTATGTTGGTGATCCAGTCGATCCAGACGGGTCTGGATCTGCTGAACATGAACACGTCGATCCAGTACATGATCACTGGTGCGGTGCTGTTGGGTGCGGTTGTCATCGACTCGGTGTCGCGTAAGAGTCAGAAGGCTGCAGGTAGGGCTTAGCGGGGGAGCGCGGTGGGGGTTGCGGTTGTTGTCCGACTGCGGCCCGGCCGTGGCTTGTCGCGCAGTTCCCCGCGCCCCTGAAAGCGGCGCCTGCGGCGTGCTTTCGAAAACATGTGCCCGGTACCGTCTCGCGGTGCCGGGCACAGGTGTGTCATAGATAACCCCTTTCCTGGGTACGGCCGATCGCGTGACGTATCACGCACAGGCCGGGCGTTGTTCGCGAAGGCGGAACACTAGACTCGACACGCCCGGCGAAAGCTCGATCAGCTCTACTGCAAGGAGGCACGGGTGCCGCTGCTGACCCGCATCAGGGGACCGCGTGATCTTGACCGGCTCAGCCTGGAGCAGCTGGACCAGCTGGCCGAGGAGATCCGGACCTTCCTCGTCGACGCGGTCTCCAAGACCGGCGGCCACCTCGGCCCCAACCTCGGTGTCGTCGAGCTGACCATCGCGCTGCACCGGGTCTTCGACTCGCCGAAGGACAAGGTGCTGTGGGACACGGGCCACCAGTCCTACGTCCACAAGCTGCTCACCGGCCGTCAGGACTTCTCCAAGCTGAAGATGAAGGGCGGCCTCTCCGGCTACCCCTCGCAGGCCGAGTCCGAGCACGACATCATCGAGAACTCGCACGCCTCGACGGTCCTGGGCTGGGCCGACGGCCTCGCGAAAGCCAACCAGGTGCAGAAACGCGACGACCACCACGTGGTCGCCGTGATCGGTGACGGCGCGCTCACCGGCGGGATGGCCTGGGAAGCGCTGAACAACATCGCCGACGCCAAGGACCGCCCGCTGGTCATCGTCGTCAACGACAACGAGCGTTCGTACGCGCCCACCATCGGCGGCCTCGCCAACCACCTGGCCACCCTGCGCACGACGGACGGCTACGAGCGGTTCCTCGCCAAGGGCAAGGACCTGCTGGAGCGGACCCCGGTCGTCGGCAGGCCGCTGTACGAGACCCTGCACGGCGCCAAGAAGGGCCTCAAGGACTTCATCGCCCCGCAGGGCATGTTCGAGGACCTCGGGCTCAAGTACGTCGGCCCCATCGACGGCCACGACATCGAGGCCCTGGAGTCCGCGCTGGCGCGGGCGAAGCGCTTCGGCGGGCCCGTCATCGTGCACTGCCTCACCGAGAAGGGCCGCGGCTACCAGCCCGCCCTCCAGGACGAGGCCGACCGCTTCCACGGCATCGGCCCCATCCACCCCGACACCGGCCTGCCGGTCAAGGCCTCCGGCGCCGACTGGACCTCCGTCTTCGGCGACGAGATGGTCGAGCTGGGCCGGGAGCGCGAGGACATCGTCGCCATCACGGCCGCGATGCTCCAGCCGGTCGGCCTGAAGAAGTTCGCGGACGCCTTCCCGGACCGCATCTACGACGTCGGCATCGCGGAGCAGCACGGCGCCGTCTCGGCGGCAGGCCTGGCGACCGGGGGAGTCCACCCTGTCTTCGCCGTCTACGCCACCTTCCTGAACCGGGCCTTCGACCAGGTCCTCATGGACGTGGCGCTGCACAAGTGCGGAGTGACGTTCGTGCTCGACCGGGCCGGCGTCACCGGCACCGACGGCGCCTCCCACAACGGTATGTGGGACATGTCGATCCTCCAGGTCGTCCCGGGCCTCAGGCTCGCCGCGCCGCGGGACGCCGACCAGGTCCGCGCCCAGCTCCGCGAGGCCGTCCAGGTCGACGACGCGCCGACCGTCGTCCGCTTCTCGAAGGGCGCCGTCGGCCCCGCCGTACCCGCTGTGGGACGCGTCGGCGGCATGGACGTCCTGCGCGAGCCGGGGACGGACACGCCCGACGTGCTCCTCGTCTCCGTGGGCGCGCTGGCCCCCATGTGCCTGGAGATCGCCGGGCTCCTTGAGCAGCAGGGCATCTCCACCACCGTCGTCGACCCGCGCTGGGTCAAGCCCGTCGACGAGGCCATGGCACCGCTCGCCGAGCGGCACCGCGTGGTCGTCACCGTCGAGGACAACTCCCGCGTGGGCGGCGTCGGTTCGGCCGTCGCACAGGCCCTGCGGGACGCGGGGGTCGACGTACCGCTGCGTGACTTCGGCATCCCGCCGCGCTTCCTCGACCACGCCTCCCGGGCCGAGGTCATGGCGGAGATCGGTCTGACCGCGCCGGACATCGCCCGCCAGGTCACCGGGCTGGTCTCGAAGATCGACGGCCGGTTCGAGCAGTCCGAGGTCGACTCGGTGGAGCCCGCCCGCGACTGAACCGCGGAACAGCCCCAATGGGCCGCTTTCACCACCCTTTACGGTGGGGAAAGCGGCCCATTAGCGTGAAATCCCTCGCGCCGGGGCATGCGCACCACGCCCCCTCTCGATCATGTCCGGGACGACACAGCGTGGGAGGTACGCCCGTGAGCAGCACCCTCTTCAGGACGAAGAAGGTCGAACAGTCCATCCGTGACACCGAGGAACCAGAGCACGCGCTCAAGAAATCCCTGTCCGCGCTGGATCTGACGGTCTTCGGTGTCGGTGTCATCATCGGCACCGGCATCTTCGTCCTCACCGGCACGGTCGCCAAGAACAACGCGGGCCCCGCCGTCGCCCTGGCCTTCGTGGTCGCCGGCGTCGTCTGCGCGCTCGCCGCGCTCTGCTACGCCGAGTTCGCCTCCACGGTCCCGGTGGCCGGGTCCGCGTACACGTTCTCGTACGCCTCGCTCGGCGAACTGCCCGCCTGGATCATCGGCTGGGACCTCGTGCTGGAGTTCGCGCTCGGTACGGCGGTGGTCGCCGTCGGCTGGTCCGGCTACATCGACTCGCTGCTCGACAACGCGGGCTGGCATCTGCCGGAGGCGCTCAGCGGCCGGGACGGCGCCGACGGCTTCGGCTTCGACATCCTCGCCGCCGCACTGGTCCTGGTGCTGACGGCCATCCTCGTGCTCGGTACGAAGCTGTCCGCGCGCGTGACCTCGGTCGTCGTCGCCATCAAGGTGACCGTCGTCCTGACCGTGATCATCGCGGGCGCCTTCTTCATCGAAAGCGGTAACTACGACCCGTTCGTCCCGAAGGCGCAGGAGGTGCCGGCGGGCGACAGCCTCCAAGCGCCGCTCATCCAGCTGATGTTCGGCTGGGCGCCCTCCAACTTCGGCGTGATGGGCATCTTCACCGCGGCCTCCGTCGTCTTCTTCGCCTTCATCGGCTTCGACGTGGTGGCCACGGCCGCGGAGGAGACCAAGAACCCGCAGCGGGACATGCCCCGGGGCATCATCGGCTCGCTCATCATCTGCACCACCCTCTACGTCCTGGTGTCGATCGTGGTCACAGGCATGCAGCACTACACCGAACTGTCGGTGACCGCGCCGCTCGCCGACGCCTTCAAGGCCACCGGACACCCGTGGTTCGCGGGCTTCATCAGCTTCGGCGCGGCGGTGGGCCTGACAACGGTCTGCATGATCCTTCTCCTCGGCCAGACCCGGGTCTTCTTCGCGATGAGCCGCGACGGCCTGCTGCCCCGCTTCTTCTCCCACGTCCACCCGCGCTTCCGGACCCCGCACCGTCCGACGATCCTGCTGGGCGTGATCATCGCGATCGTCGCCGGCTTCACCCCGCTGAGCGAACTCGCCGAACTGGTCAACATCGGCACGCTGTTCGCCTTCGTGGTCGTGGCGATCGGCGTGGTCATCCTCCGCAGGTCCCGCCCCGACCTGCACCGGGCCTTCCGCACCCCGTGGGTGCCGTTCATCCCGATCCTGTCGGTGCTCGCCTCGCTGTGGCTGATGCTGAACCTGCCCGCCGAGACCTGGCTCCGGTTCGCCCTCTGGATGGCGCTCGGCTTCATCGTGTACTTCGCGTACGGCCGCTCCCACAGCCTCCTCGGACGCCAACAGGAGACGACGGCGGGCCAGGTGCTCAAGCCCCCGACCGACACCAACTGACCTGAGAGGTCAGCGAATTGACCATCGGGCCCCGTCCCGTACGGCGTGCTAGTCGCTCCGTACCGAACGGGGCCCGGTGACGTCGGCGCCCAACTCCGCGACCCGGCGCCGCAGTTCACGATCGGCGGTGACGACGAGGATGTCCCGCCCCTGGGCCTCGGCGACCAGCTCGACCATCCGGTCGTCCCCGCTGCCGGCCGCCGACTCGACCCGTACGCCAGGGACGGACTCGACGCCCCGGGCCGCACCCTCGACGACGAGGACGATCTCCAGGGGCCCGGCGCGCCCGGCCAAGCCGCCCTCCCCATACCCGACCAGCCGGTCCCGCAGCCGCTCCGCAGCCCCGCGCCGGTCCCGCCACCAGCCGTCGGGAACGGAGCCGACGACATTGGCGGCGTCGACGATGAGGAGGAGTGGGGTGTCCATGGGGCCAGGGTCGCACGCGGCGCCGAAATGACGGGCAATGGCAGGTAAGGGCGGGTAAGGGAACGGCGAGTACCGGAATCGTCTGTACCGGATGAGGGGGGCCGGGAGGCGCGGCAAAGGTAAGAGCACACTAAAGTAGTCCAGTGCCCATTGTTCCTCCTTCCGCGACCACGGCCGTGGGGCGTCCCGAGTCGGTCAACGGCGACTGGCTGATACGGGGTCGCGACGGCCGGCTGAGCACGTACGACGCCGTGGGGGACGCGATCGTCTGCCGCGCGGAGTCCCGGCCCGGCGGGCCCTGGCTCGAACCCAGGCGCATCGGCGGCGACCAGCGCGTGCACCCCATGCTCGGCGTCGGCCAAGGCGCCGACCAGTACGCCCACTTGGCGACCTGGCGCCCCACGGTCAAGGGTGAGGCGGGCCTTGTCCACACCACCCACTTCCGCCCCGCTCTCGCCGCCCTCGACTGGACGCCCCTCGGCCACCCGAACCAGAAGGGTGACCGGACGGGCGTACCGGCGGTCGCCGTCGACGCGGAGGGCCGCGCCCATGTCTTCGTACGGAACGCGGTGGGCGGGGTCAGCATGCGCGGCCAGAAGGAGCGCGGTGGGTGGGGTCCCTGGCGCGACCTCAAGGGCGAAGGTGTGGAAGAGCAGTTGACGGCGGTCACGCGCACCTCGGGCCGCGTGGAGCTGTACGGCAACTCGCCCCACGGCATCGTGCGGTGGACGCAGGGCGGCCCCGGCTGGATCCCGGAACTCGACGAGACCCCGCTCAAGGTGACGGCCCGTCCGGGCACCCTGCGGGCGCTGGTGACGTCCGACGACCATGTGACCCTCTTCTACACGGACGAGACGGACACGGTGTGCGCGTGGCGGGCGGGGAGCGAGCCGGTGGAGGTTCTCCCGGGCGCGGGCCCCGGCCCCGTGTCGGTGATCCGCTGCACGTTGGACGAGATCGACTGCACGCTGCTCGCGCAGCGCTCGGCGAGCGGGCGGGTGGCGTTCGCGGCGTATCCGACGGAGCAGGAGTCGGCGGGGGCGTGGTGGACGGAGTCGGGCCCCCAACTCCCGCTGGACGCACGGGTGTCGCTGACGGAGGACGAAGACGGCAGGGTGGTCGCGGCGACGGTGGTGCCCGGGGGCGGGGACCTGAGGGTGGCGCGACGGAAGCGGGAACCGGGGCTGGCGTTGGAGGCGTGGCAGGCGGTGTGAGGGCTGTTTCTTCGCCCCCGCCGCCCCTACCCGTTCCCATCCCTGGGGGCTGCGCCCCCAGACCCCCGCTGTCGGCCTGAACGGCCTCGTCCTCAAACGCCGGACGG